>PLDW01000321.1:43380-90213 GCA_003136315.1 Gemmataceae bacterium
GAGCGTAGCGACACCACCGGCTGGCGGTTGCAATCACCTCAACCCAAACACCTCACCTCCCCCGGTTCGGTTCCCACGGCCCCAGGGTCAATCCGTGTTGGTGTCATTGTCACCGTCGCCGCCGCCGGTGGTAGAGCTACGCTCGACCACCGGCTAATCGCTGCGACCCCTACCGGGGTCGATTTGGTCATTGTATTCACGTAATCGTCATCGTGACCGCCGCCGGTGGTCGAGCGTGGCTCGACCACCGGCTAATTGCTACGACCCCTATAGAGGTCGAAAACACTGGCGATACTGCCGGTGTGCTCAGTCCAGGGGGAGACAGACCCGAAACCCCAGGAAGTTGCCGAGGCCATCTGGTGAATCTTTGAGGCGGTACGACGCACGGCAGCCCCTGGCGTCGTTGTCCCAGGCGCCGCCACGGATAACAAAACGATTTTCAGCTTGTAATATTTGTTGAATTGGATTCCGTTTGTGTTCAATCTTGTCGTACGGAGCGTAGTAATCCTGACACCACTCCCACACATTGCCGTGCATATCGTGCAGCCCCCACGAATTCGCCGGGTACGAACCCACCGCCATCGTGGTTTTCTTATAGTCTCCCGTCGTGTCAGTTCCGTAGGGGTAGTTCCCGTCGCAATTCGCGAAATCCCCGTTCAGTTTCGACCCGAAATGAAACGGGGTGTTGGTCCCGGCCCGACAGGCGTACTCCCACTGGGCCTCACTTGGCAAGACCGCCTTCCGCTTGGTGTGATCAGACAATATCTTGCAGAATTCGTTCGCGTCTATCCACGATACGTTTTCGACCGGAAGCCGGTCTCCCTTGAAGTTGCTGGGTGTCTTCCCGGTGACAGCCTTGTACTGGGCCTGCGTGACCTCGTACTTCCCGAGGTAGAACCCTCGATCGAACTCGACTACCCGCTGGGGTTTCTCGTTCTCCAATGCCTCATTCTCACCATCCGGAGCGCCCATCCGGAACGTCCCTCTGTCGATACGGACGAAGTCCATCTTCTCACCGCCCCCGATGTTCAGCTTGAGCACCCACCGCGTCTCCTTCTTCTTGACGCCATCAATGACGAACTCGAAAGGCTCCATGACCTCACCCGGTGTCGGCTCACTCTTCGATGTCGCGGCAGCCACCTCGCGTCCGGTCGCGTCTTTCCCATGATCTGGATCACCCTTCCGCGAGAGGACGAACGCCAGGAGCAGCGCCAGAACCACGGCTGTCGTGACCCCGGCAAGAATCCACCGCGCATTCAACTTCCGCACAGGAACGAGGTCGGTCTCCACTTCGTTGGCGAGGACGCGCGCGGCCGAGCCGCTCCAAGGGGTAGGGTCGTTCTGGACGTATTCTGGGGGCTGGGGTGGAGGTTGGAGTGCATCGGGGCGGGTTGCGGTCGGCAGGGCCGACTGTCCGGCCCGAAGATGTCGCTCGACCTCCAGCACCACCGCCAGCGCGGCCTTGGCACTCTGCGGTCGGTCGTCCGCCCCCTTGGCGAGGAGTTGGTCTATCAACTGGCCGAGGGCGTCGGGGACGTCGGTCCCGAGCGAGGCGACGGGGGAGACCGTCTCGACGGTCACCGCGAACAGAGTGGCCATCATTTCCGCTCGCACGAACGGGCTTTTCCCGGTGATCATGCGATAGAGCACCACCCCGAGACTGAACAGATCCGCGCGACCGTCCACTGGTAGCGCTCGGGCCTGTTCCGGGGCCATGTAGTTGGGGGTTCCCAGCACCTGTCCAGGGCGGGTCAACTCCTTCTCGGCACCAGTACCCCGAGTGAGCCCGAAGTCCAGCAACTTGATCCGGTTCGTCTCCGCCTCGACCCACAGGTTGGCTGGCTTGATATCCCTGTGGATCAGCCCTTTCTCGTGGGCCGCCACCAGGCCCTTGAGAATGTCCTTCGCCACCCAGAGGATGGCCTTCCCCGAGGGCGGGGTCGGTCGGGTCTTGAGCCAGTCGTCGAGGTTCTGCCCGGCGAGGAATTCCATCGCCAGGAACACCACCCCGTTCTCCTCCCCGACATCGTAGATCGTAATGACATGATCCGACTTGATCGCTGCGGCCGCACGGCCTTCTCGCAGGAACCGCTCTCGGGCAGTCGGTTGCGCAGCGACTTCCTGCCGCATGACCTTGAGAGCGACCGGCCGCCGGAGTACCTCGTCCTCGGCCCGGAAGACGAACCCCATCCCACCTTCACCGAGTAACGCGACGACTCGATACCGGCCGAGCCAGCCCAGGTCTTTGGGATCGTCGGATGGTGTCAGGAACAGGTAGGGCCATGTATTCGAGCGCGGCGAGCCATCGGTCGTTCGGTCGGATCGACCCGGGTCGCCTTGAGATGGGGTATGGCGGTCCATGAGCGATCCCGGGCCGGTTACCTTCGTTCTCACCCTTCCATCGGGACATGATAGCCGCCAGAAGTGGGAACACAAACCCGCAGGGATGCGACTCGGGTGTCTTGACCTCGGAGAGGTTTCGTTCAACCTCTTCGAGATACAGACAAAAGACTGATTCACCTTCACTCGGAAAACACAGGCTTTTCTCGCGGTTGGGGCGCACGGGAGAGATCCCACCCCATTGGAAGGCATAAGGGAGGCGGCGGGAGAAAATCGACCAGCGGGATCGGGTGACAGCGGCTTGTCCGCCCGTGTGACGCCTTCACCGGCGGACAAGCCGCCCGTGCCACCCACAAACGTGGTAGGTCATTTCCGGCCGTCTTCCTTACCAAACGACCCCGGGGGCGATCAGCCCCCGATTGGATCGGATCACACCAACGATCACGGATGGTTCACCCGTGGAGCCCCGGGATCGGGTCGTAGTCGGCGAGGCGCATGACGTCCCGGCCGACCCCGCGGGTGATTCGGAGCTTGCCCACGTCGAAGAGGGTGTGCATCACCGTTCCGATCAGGTTCCGGATGCTCACCGGGTCCGAGTTCGGGGTGCCGGCGTCTCGCGCCGACTGGCCGATCACTTGCCCCATGCGCATTCCACCGCCCGCCAACATTAGCGGAGCCAGGCCGCCCCAGTGGTCGCGCCCGCCGTTCGGGTTAATCCGCGGCGTGCGCCCCATCTCCCCGCACACGACCAGCAGGATCTTGTCCTCCAGACCCCGCGCGCGGACATCTTCCAGGTAGGCGCTCAGTGCGTGGTCGAGCGGCGGACCCATGTAGCCCATCCCCTCGGTCATTGGTGCGTTGTTCTGGTCGGCGTGCATGTCCCAGACGAAATTCGTCGTCACCGTCACAAATCCGGCCCCGCGCTCGCATAATCGACGGGCCAGTAGCAAGAGCTTTCCGAGCGTCCGGGCGTTGTCGGCGTAGTTCTTATGGTTGTTCCACTTCTTGCTGATCTTCGCCACATCCATCAGTTTCGCCGTGTTATACTTCGTCACCGTTCTGCGATCTTCCCGGGCCAGGTCGAATGCCTCGCCGACTCCACCCAGCAACACCGAAAACGCCTTCTGCCGGGTCGCATCCATTCCCTCGGCGTCCGCCGCGACGGCCCCCTTCACCCGGTCGAACGCAGCCAGGAGGGCTCGTCGGTCGTCGAGCCGGTCCATCGGCAGAGTGAGCATCATGTCTTTCTTCAGGCTCCCGTCTCCATCCGGCTGGAACGGAGAGGTTCCGGCACCGAACGGGCCGGTCGAGCCGAACGTCCCAAACCCCATCTGTCCGGGTTGTGAGGTGGGATCAACCGCCCGCGGGAAGAGCAGCACATTCGAGGGCATCCCGGTGTCCGGGTGGGAAGCACCCGCGACGGAGGCGAAGGCCGCGCCGAGATTGGCCCCGGACGTATCCTTCCCGACCACGGGCTTGATGTCGTGGTTCCCATCCCCGGTGGTGAACGACCGGACCACGGTCACCCGGTCGGCCAGCGCAGCGAGCTTGGGGAATGACCCACCAAACGTGACCCCGGGAATGCACGTAGCGACCTGCCCCGTGGCCGATCGGATCTCGGCCGGGGCAGTCATCTTGGGGTCGAACATCTCGATCTGGCTCGGTCCACCGTGGAGGAACAGGAAGATCACCGAGCGGTCCGTAACAGGCCGCCCGGCCGAGGTCAGGGGCGCGCCGGCGGTGGCCGCAGTTGGGAGGAGCGACGGGAGAGAGAGGCCGCCCAGCCCCAGGCTCCCGATTCGGAGGAAGTGGCGACGGCCGAAGCGGGACGAGTCGCTGATTGTGAGCATGAGTACTCGCCTGCGGGGAGAATCGGTGTGGCGGGAGGGGGGACGTGGGGCGTCCCGAGGGGTGATCGCACTGCTATCGTAGCCGGTGGTTGAGCTGCGCTCAACCACCTACTCATCGCTGCGGACCCGTCCGGGGTCGGGCGGGCCATCGTACTTATACAGGAACCCGCTGAAGCTGGCACATCTATAGAAAGACGATTAGACGTATAAATGGGAGGGCGAGGCTCCTGCCGAGCCGTACCACCCGCACGCTCGGCAGGAGCCTCGCACTCCCGTTGGACCGATGCTTGCTCCTGGAATGTGACGGCCTCTGCGGGTTCCTGTATTAGGCAGACGCCAGGAAATGACCTAGCACGATCATGGGGGGTGCCACGGGCGGCTTGCCGCCCGTGTGACGCCTTCACGGGCGGACTAGCCGCAAGTGGCACCCGATCCCGCTGGGAGATTTCCTCCGGCCGCCTGCCTAACAGCTTGTCGCCGCTGGAATGAGCCTGTGCGCCCCGACGCCGACCGAGTTCGCAGGCTCAAACTGGCGAACGAGCCGATTCTCGGCGTTGGGGAATGGTGAGAAGCAAGCCGAGAGATGCACTCGTTCAGGCAGCGACAGGCTCCGCGCGGCCCTGGAGGAAAGGGGCGAGTGATTGGCCGGTGTAAACGACCACGAACGTCACTCCGGCACTCCGGTTGGGGTAGGGCCGTGCCTCACAATACGACGACTGGGCATCCGAAACCCCCTTCAGGTCGAACGCCAGGGAGCGGAAGAGGTACACCTTGGCGAACCCCGGCCCTTGCCGCTCGCGGAAGAGGATGACCGGCACGTGCCGACCCTGAAGGGGTTCCCAGTGGTACGACAAAAGGAGGCCGAAATCGAATGGTTCGGGGAGCGTTGTCGGGAGCCCCTCGTCTGCAAGCCAGCGTTGCACCCTGTCCTTGTTCACCTGTGCGAGCCGAGGGTCCGTCGGTGCGTCGGGCTGGAGCGCAACACGCTGGCCGGCATCGGCTTGCATGACCGCCGCGAGGGCATCGCCGCGGACCGTTAATTCAAACGTATCGGGTACAGGCCGGGCAGCAGTCAACGCCCCGATCCCGATTCCGATCGCAAGTAGAAGCGAAGCGGCCATCGCCGCGACCCGATACGCCTGCCGACGCAGAATCGTACCCCGCCGTGCGGAGATCCGGGCCACCAGTCGCTCACGCAATCCGGGCGGGACTGCGACCGCCCTCATGGCCTCGGAAATAGCAGAGTCGAATTGGGCCGAGAACGTGGCATCGGCTGCGCACACCGGACAGGAATGGACATGACGATCCAGCCCAGCCGCAACGTCCGGGTCGAGCTCGGTCGACCCCGGGCGGCGAAACTGCAAATAGAATTGTGNNCTGCAAATAGAATTGTGCGTCTCGACACTCCATCGCTCGCCCTTCGGAGTGCGTCGGTTCGGAGATCCGGGCCACGAGTCGCTCGCGCAGCCCCGGCGGGATTGGGATATCCCTCATCGCAGCACTCACTGCAATGTCAAATCGAGCCGAGAACTCTCCTTCGGCAGCGCACTGGGGGCAGGTACTGAGGTGACGATCCAGCCCGGTCGCCACGTCCGGGTCGAGTTCGGTCGACCGCGGGCAGCGAAACTGCAAATAGAATTGTGCGTCTCTACACTCCATCGGTCGTCCTTCGGAGTCCGTCAGTGCGGATCGCGCTCACCTCGGCAGCTCCGGGTGGGGCCAGTAGCGCCCGTAAGTAGGCTTTGCCGCGGGCCAGCCGGGACATGACGGTTCCGATGGGAAGTTCCATCTGGTCGGCGATGTCGCGGTAACTGAAGTCTTCAAAATAATAGAGGATGATCGGCGTGCGGAACGCCTCATCCAGTTCATTTAATGCGTGTTGAAGCTGGACCGGGTCGATTTCGGGCATTTCGTCGGCCGGCCGTTCGGGAAGATCCCCGATCGCTTCGAGTGGGATCACCCGATGCCGCTTCTGATCCCTCACCCGGTGCAAGTAGGCATTCCGCAAGATCCGGAAAAGCCACCCGCGCGCCCGTTCCGGGTCGCGAAGCTGAGACAGCCGAGTCAGGGCCTTCCCGAACGTCTCCTGGGTCAGGTCTTCGGCGTCGGCCGCAGACCCGGCGAGCCGGAAAGCGAAACGGTACAGCGCCTGGTAGTGGGCATCGATCAGTTGGTGCAACCCGCTGGCGGAGCCCATCACACCACCTCAATCATTTGGAACCCAAACGCAGGGGGTTTATTCCCCAGATTCTTCGCTCAGCGTTCAAGATCCTTCCGCAAACACGACGCCCGGACGGTCCGAATCCATCCACGATTTCACACAACCCGTGGATTCGTGAGCATGTCAGAGAATGGGTGGAAGTGACGATTCAGCCCCATTTCCTTTCAGGGCCTGGATTTCGAGCGGTGGAGTTGCACGATGGCGAATCGCATGGGTGCGAGGAGAAATCCCGGCGGTCTCGATCCCGGAAAAATTTTGCGGAAACCGAATTTTTCCCGGGAATAAGCCGGACAGGTTTGTATCTATGGAATCGTGGGTGTGACTGGCGGTTGTCGGTTGGCCCTGACGACATCCCAGAACTCGTGACTGTGGAATCAGTTGCGCCCTGGATTTCGTTGGGTGACAACCCTGGAATCACTCTATTCTCACTCTATCGTGATGGGAGGATCGGATTCAGGCCAACCCTGAATTTGAGCGAACCTCTCACTCTCTCAGCGTTGTGGTCACACTTACCGAGGAGTCTTCGATGAAGCGGATCCTGTCTGTTCTGGCTCTGGCCCTCTGCCTGACTTCCCTCGCTTCCCTCGTCGGCTGCGGCGGCGGCAGCCCGACCAAGGCCCCCAGCGGCGCCTCCCCCACAGCACCTAAGTAGACCATAAACTTCGGATGGTCTAACGACCAAGTATTCCAGCGGCGCGCAGCCGCTCCCACCAAGCCTGGCTGATCCTGGCTCTTCTGGGCAAAGCGGAGGTCGGCCGTTGTTACGGCCGACCTCTTTTCATTCCCGAGCATGGTCGGATGGAATCGCCAATTCGATGACTGACGGAAACCCCTCCCCGAGTCCGGAAAAGTGATCCCTGATCCCAGGGATTTCCGCCTCGCGGGCATCGGGTCACCCCGGACAAGCACTCCAATCGTGTGAGGGCAAATGCGACGGAATTCCTTGCGATTGCTTGTGATTCTGGCTTTGAGTAGCCTTGCGGCCGGTTGCGGTGGTGGCAAGGATCGAGGCAAGAATCTGGATTTCGACCGCCCGAAAGCCACCGAGAAGAAGGGCTAAAGAGCACGAGAGAAAACCCATCCCCCAAGGGGAGCGGGAACGGCCAACCTATCGGGATCTTCTCCCACTTCCTTCTTAGGGAAGGGGTTGGGGGGTTCGGTTCCAACTCTTCTCCCCTTCCCTCCCACGGAAGGAGGTTGGGGGGTTCGGTTCTTTCCGTTGGGAGGCACCTGTCTGAATCGGGAGAGACAGAGATCACTCCTTCGCCGGCTTGACAGCAGGGGCAACGGGTGGCGGCGCTGCTGGACCCGGCTTCGCGACAGGTGGTGCGACCGGTACTGCACGGACAGCCGGGACGAGCGGAACCGCCCGGATATTCAGAGGCTGGGACTGTATCGCGGTCGACGATCCAACGAGCAACTCGGGCGACGCCAGGACGATCAATTCCCCGCGGAACGGGGCCAGGTAGGCCGGGTCGGGAGCACGGTTTTCGCCCATAACCAGCACGAACCCTCCCGCCTTGAGCCGGGTTAAAGCATCCTCCCGGGCGATGGGCTTTCCGGCCAGATCGAAGGCATCGAATTTCACCTCATCGAGTCGCTTCATCGTCGGCCCCGCCACTGCGGTCGCACCCACGCCACCGGCCGCGGGTACACCGGGTGCTTGTACGCCAGCTCCATTTGCTACGAGAATCCGAGCGCCCGTGCGTCCCATCACGTCGACCGCGTTCGAATTGCAGGCCACAACCACCTTCCCTTCGGCATCCGTGCGGAGCAGGGCCAGCCTGGGGGCGGCGGTCGTCGTCGGGACTATCGGAACAGGTGCAATCGGCCCCGCAAGAGCGGCAGCCGTGAGAACCACCGAAGCTGGCCCGGCTGCACGCAGCCAGCCCTTGTCGATCGGTTTCCCGTCCGCTGAGACAAGGACGGCGATCCCCTCCTCGGCCTTCTTGAGCACCTCGCTCACAGGAACGGGTGTGCCCCCGGCCGTTGCATACGATGCCGCAAGGGAGTCCAGCGTGACAAGCGACGTAATCGTTCGTGTGACTTCCTCTTCCACTTGCTTGTTCACCACCTGGCCATTCACGGCGACGGCGATCAATTTCGTCACCTTGATCTTTTGGCTGGTGTAGACAAACAGAGAAACCTGACCGGAGGGATTGGTTTTGAGGAAGACAATCCACGGGGCCGGACCAGTAGGTGCGGGGAAGGTGTCTTTGGGCAAAGGTGCAGACGGGACGACAAGAACGGCCCCGAAGACCAGGGAGGCGAGCATAGCAGTGTTCCGGATCCGGTCGTGGTGAGGAATCTGATCAACTTAGGATAGCGACATTCCGGAGCGATGTCAAAACTTCATCAGCTTTTCTGTCGAATAACGAACACCCCAGGCCCCTGACACCAGGTCGATGATCACGACGGGTCACCCAGGTTCCCCGACGAGATCACCGCTGTGACGACCGGGCCAGGTGATTGACCAGAATGCAAGAAACCCGGGGAAGGTCCCCCGGGTTCGCGAGTCAGCCATCAGATGGCAGGCGTGTTACTTACGCTTTACTTACGCTTCCGCCACATCCGAGCCATGCCAACGAACGGCAGGCCGAGCCCAGCCAGTGCCAGTGTGGTCGGTTCCGGCGTGCCGGTGGGATTGTGGCCACCGTTGGTGCCGGGGGTCGCAGGCCCCGTAGTGCTCACGATGTTCCGATCGATGTTACCCGTGGAAGCCTGCGGGTTCTGGGCGGTGAAATCGACCGGAGCGCCTTTCCCGATGGTCGAGTCGAACGAGAAAGTTCCGAGCCCCACCTGACCGGACGGAATAGTGGTTCCCATGTAGGTGTATGTCAGGTCGGGGGCCTTCCCGTTGTCGGTCGGGTGCAGACCGGCGGGGGGTGTGGTGTTCATTCCCAGCGAAGCCGTCCACCCGGCCGGAGCGGTGACTGTTCCGGGGACGACTCCTGCGACATCGTAGATCGTAAACGAGTTCCCGGACATCAGTGCCATGTTGGTCGGGAGTACGATCGCATACGACCAGCGGAAATTCCCGCCGTCAGGGGTGACGGTGACCGATGCCGGGATAATCCCCGCCTGGGCCGTTCCGGAGACGACAACGGCCGCGGCGACGGCGAACAGGCGGGCGATCCATTTGCGACGAACCATTCGATCCTACCTCCATGAAAGGCGATTTGTGCGTACGACTCGCGGCCACGGGCCGCGGGCCGGGGCGCCCGCCACTTCCCTCCGTCGGCGAGGCCCCTCTATGTCGGGCGGCAGATTTAAGCCGACCCGGGTTTACTGTCAACCGCAGCTTTCCGGGGAGGCTCCCCGTGGGCGCGGCATCTGGCCGGTTTCTGGACCAGCCAGACATCACCGGTGGGGTCTGACGGCCTGGACCCCCGGATGGGGAGGCATCGCATCCGGAGGTTCCGCCCGCTGACCCGGCCGACGGTTACGACATCCGATCACCACACCAACTGGGGCGGTGGAATCCGCAGTCGATGGGGGATCTCATTGCTCGGCTCCCCGCGTTCGCTCCTCAACGCGACGAGAGTGCCGAAATCACGCTCCCGCTCGAATTCCAGCGGGAGACTATTAGGCAGGCGTCAGGAAATGACCTACCACACGATCATGGTGGGTGCCACGGGCGGCTTGCCCGCCCGTGTGACGCTTTTCACGGGCGGACAAGCCGCCCGTGGCACCCGATCCCAATGGTAGATTTTCTCTTAACAACTGCCTTACGCCATTCCGCGGCGAATCCTGCGGGCGAGGACAAGCAGCGGCAAGCCAATCCCAGCCAGGGCGAGGGTCGTCGGCTCCGGGAGAGTGGGTGGTGAGTGTCCGCCAAACGGAACGGGCACCGATGTCTCGGTAATGTTACTGTCGCCCTTCCCATCGGAGGTTCGCTGAGTCTGGGCCGTCAGGAACGAGTCCGTCCCGGCCGCGTACATCGACAGAGCCGAGAAGTTTCCGAGCCCGAGCTCCCCGGAGGTAATTGTTGGGCCTGTATATGTGAAGGTCAGATTCGGGATGGTCGGGTTATCAATCGGAGCCAGCAGGGGCGGGGTCGGGCCAACCATCGCGACCGAAGCTGCCCAGCCGGTCGGCGCGCTGATCGTGCCGGGGAGAAGGCCACCGAAGTCATAGATCGTGAAGAAATTACCGGCCGTAAGCTGCGAGTTAGTCGGGAGGACGATGGAATACGTCCACTGGTAGTTCCCCCCCTCGGGGGTGATTGTAACCTGAACCGGGAGCAACCCAGCCTGGGCTGGTGTCACGGTGGCCAGGGCGGCGATTAAGGCGATCGCCGCGATGAGAAGCCGACGGAACATGTTCTCCTCCGTGAGACGTGGCGACCAGGCTGCGGGCAGGGCGAAACCCAGTGGCAAGCTGGGGCCGGGGCCAGGCGGCCGTCGGGTGAGACTCCGGGTGCAGAAGCAAAAAGCATGTCCGACCCCGACAAGTGGGGTCGGCCGGAACGAGCCGAATGGTACGCTGGAGTTTGGAAGGGGGTCAAGCCAGGTTCGGGCCATCTTCCGAGTCGGGTGGCACCGGGTCCGGAAGAGGAGGAGGCACGATCGAGGTGATCGGTCGAAGGGTCTCCGGCCCAGTGGGTTCGTCGGCCGGTGTCCCGTTCGGCGAGTGGAGGACTTTGGACGGGATAATAATCGGCTTGATCTCCCCCGTCACCACGTCCAAAACAATGCATGTCTTGGGGTTGGCTCGAAAGAGAGCGCCGGGGTTGGCGACCAGAGTCCGCCCGGTCCGGTGCTGTTCGCGGACGTGTGTGTGACCGTAGAATAAGTAGTCAAAGAAGTCGCTGTGCTCAAGCTGGCGGAGTTGATGCCGCTCGTGACTGTGAACCCAGGCAAGCCTTTTCCCGGCCAACTCAATTGCTCCAAATGACTCGTGGTGGGTTCCCCCTGCGTCCTTGATCGCGGCAGCCAACTTGGTCCGGTCCTTGTCCCAGTTCCCAAAGACAAAATGCGTCGGAATCGGCCGAAAAAGCCGGACTGTTTCCACGGATTCGATGTCGCCGCAGTGCAGGAGCAACTCGACGTGCTGCTCCAACAGGAGGCGAACGGCCTCCCCGACCGCCTCGCCCCGGTCGTGGGTGTCGCTGACAACCCCGATCCGCATCGTGTGCCCGTCCCGAACCGCGAATAAGTTCCCGCCTCTCCGTCTACCTTAACAAACATTCCCGGCGACGGGTATGCCGGGGGTGAAGCGAACGGTTGCAGCAGGAACGGAGACGGGACTCAACGGAGAGCAGGGAGATCGTTTCGGGAATAACGAATATGCCAGGAAGATGGGGAAACCCCAGAAAACTGGAGGACGGGGATGCAGCGGCTGGTGGTCTCGTCCTGATCACGAATCGAAACGTCTGCCGATCTCCGGCATCTGCGACTAAGGCGGTGGGCAGGAGAAAGGATACCCGATTAGGNNCTCGCCGCTCGCTCGGAACTCGGTCGCGAAACTCACGGGTCTATTAGCTCCTGCCCCCCGCCTAACCCCTACTTTTTCTCGCCCCCGAGCTCGATCGCATTCACCAGCCCGAGATCCCGGGTGCCAACCCGTTTCACTTTCTCGGGCTTCATCGCAAACGTCACGACGACCTGATGCCCCTGCGGGCCAGCAAGCAGGTGGAACCCCTGTACCACAGGCGTCTGGTCCATGAGTCCCTCAGCGGTCAGCCGATAGAGCCAGCGCCCGCCATCTGTCGGGATTTCGCCGTCTCCGAGAACCTGGCCAGCAACCCAGCCTCGTGACTCACCCACTGCCTTTTTAAACTCCTCTGGGGTGGCATGCCTACCGGGGTCCAGCTTGTTCCACCCGGTCACGGTTGCTTGAGCAATGAACTCCCCGCGATCCAGTAATCGAAGCACGAGGTGGACATCCGTCTGGCCCGTGATGTGCCAGTCGCGTGGATAGATGAAATGATACCGGTCTTTCGGATCGGTGTATCGCAGGTGAGTAAGAGCGGCTGTCGGCTCGGACGGCAGCCCGGCGGCCCCCGCCAGCTCTTTCGGCTCCGCAGCGAGCCACTCCCGCTTCAGGACCACCCGCGCTTCGATCTTGGATGCGGGGTTCACTGGCCCCTGTTGCCGATCGTCGGTCTGTTTCCAGTCGAGTGCCACCACTCGCTTGCTCTCCGGATCGAATTTCCCGGTCGCAGCCACCGTGAGCACCACCTTCGCACCATTCTCGATCCCTTCGGCAGTGCCCTCGATTGTGAACGTCGCGACCCCATCCTGGACCGCGGTCAATTTGCCCGTCAGATTGTTCTTGATCAGCCCATCAAAAAGCCCGGCGGCCTGGGCGGCCGGGTTGGAGACTGCCCATGTGTCGCCCACGGACGCACCCTTCCCGGGGAGGAGGCCAGGCAGACATTGCGGGTCGAAGTGTTCGCTCACGAGGTCGAGTTCATCGCGCGTCAGCGGACCAGCCGGGCTGAAGCAGGTGAGCCCCTCGGTGCTCCGGCAAGCAACAATCAACCGACGGTCGGCCGGGAGCATGTGGTCGGATCTCTCTCCACCTGCGACAGCCGATGTTGTGGCCTCGCCGTAATACCGGGCAGATCGCGAGGGTAGCCCGTCTGCCACCGCGAGAACGCGATCCACGAACAGGTGCCGGGCACGGGCTTCGAGCTTTATTGGTTTCTGTCCGCCATCTTGTGTGACGAGCAGATTCCCCGAAACTGTCAGTTCGAGAGTGCATCGGGAGCAGTCGCCGGTGCTTGGGGTCTCCACCAGGGCGACTGTCTGGCAGAACGCAGGGGCAACCGCAGTCAGAACGGCGATCAGCGCAGCAACCACGCGTTGGGGTGACATCCCAGGTTCCTCACACGGGTGGGGACAGAACGCGCGGAATACAGCCCCGGGCCAGCCGGGGTCAAGTTCAATGCGAAGGAGGAACGAGGGCTCGGGGTGATTGCGAACGAGCGATAGAGTGGGTCAGTGGCGATTCAGTATCGCCCACTGAACCGCTTCGGGGCCGGGTGTCTGCCGGGATCGACCCACAAGCTTGCTCCACACTGAGGTTCCCGGGATCCCACCGGGCAACCCAGCGAGAGGCGCGGACTGGCGGGAATTTAGCCGATAGCCTGAGCGTCGGCAGATATCTTCTGAAGTACGGCTGAATTTACGTTCCGGGCCGCCAAGTCGGTGTGGAGGCTCGCCAGCTCCTTCTTGGCGTGGCCTTTCTGTGTCGCTCCTCCGGTGCTCAAGTGGTACTTAGCCCGTTGTCTTACGAGCCGGGAGTAGGCGAGGTTGAGGTCCGGGGACTTATTCGCCTTGAAAAACGCGAGCGCGGTCTTCGACAAATCGAGAGCCGTCTTGAAATCGGGCGCCGTAGCTTCGGTGAGTGTGAGGACGGGCGGCTCGCTCGCGGATGTGGTTGTCGCCGTCGGGCTGGAGCGGATGCCCCAGAGGGGTTGGGCTGCCGCATGGGCCAGAACGGCCGATACTTTCGCCTGCAGGGCCGTCTCCTCGGTCTGATCGGCGATCTTCTGAAGCACCTCCGTCCCAGTTTTGAGGGACGCTGAGCGGGAGCCATGGAGGTACAGATTCACCCCGACCTGATCCGAGAAGAAATCCTGGGCGAGCCGGTCCTGGTCCTTGTGGAGTGGGTGCCCGACCCGCAATCGTAGGCTGTTCGACGGGATCAGCACATCCCCCGCCCCCTGGTACAAGGCCCGGACCAGATACTCCCCGGGATCGTCGAAGTAAAAGCCATATTTCCCGTACGAGAGGAAGACTTCCTGGCTGTACCGATCCTCGCCGGTCTGCGTGCCCTGGACGGCGGGTGCGGGTTTGAGGATGTGGGGGGTGGTGGTCGCGAGTTTGCAGAGCAGCGGGGAGTATTCCACGATCCGACCGTCCGGCCGGCGGATGTGGATGATCACCCCACCCAAGGCCGGATCGAGTTCAGTGTCGAGCGATAAGGGCAAGTCAGGGAGGACATTCCGGAGTCGGAGTTCGATGGAAACCGGCTCCATGAACTCAAAGTACCCCTGGGACCGGAGGGTCAGTTCTAATGGGTACGCCCCCTCCGGGGCGGACATGGCACCCGGCGGGGTATCCAGGTATTCGGCGGCGGCCGGGGCCTCGGCATGCCCCCCGGACGACCACGGGTCGCCCCCCATCATCACCGACGGGCGGTCGCCGTGGCGGAGATGAATGAGTTCCTCATCGTCGAACCGGAAGCGAAAGTCCGACCAGAATTTGTTTGGTCCATTTCGTTGATCGTACCGCCAGTCGTAATTCATCCACGACAGCGCGTCTGGTCGATTTTTGTCCCACGAGTGGAGGAAATTGAACGCATGTCCGGCCTCGTGGACCCAGGTGTAGAGGAACTTCCGGACGGCCTCGCTCTGGGCGTCGGTCGTCGGTGCGGAAGCGGGCAGGTTCTTGAACCACTCGTGGTCCCGGAAGACGGCGAACCCCCGCCGGTCGGGCTCGTTTGGCTTCCGACTCGAATTGGGAATAATGGACGCATCGAACATGATCCCACCGACCCCGGCCTGTTGGTAGGTGTTGGCGAGAAATCCCCACATCTGCCAGTTCGGCCAATTCGAGCCGAACTGGGTAAAGTACTTTGCCATTACATCGTGCAACTGGGCGTCGGTCCACCCGGAATGAGGCGGCTGGCCCGGGGGCGCGGAGTCGTCGATGATCGTCGGCCCAGGTGCCCGGATCGTCACCCGAGTCCCGGCGTCGAGGTAGCACTGCTCAAGCGTGAGGGTACGCTGGCGGAGGTCCACCGGGCGAGTCGGATGGCTGTGGGTGTCGTAGACCGGCATTCGGAACGGAGTCGCGTCGTTCACCGACTTGAGGACCGCCAGTTCGAGGGTCAGTTCCCGGAACGCATCCGATTTCTTCCCGCACGTGTAACTCGCCGTCATCCCCCCGGCTTGGGCGAAGGTCACGGTCGCCGGGCCAACCGGATTCGCGGCCGCCCACGGGACGCGAACCTCGACCGTGGTCTGTGGGTGGATTCCGCGCCAGAAGCGGACAGTCCCCCGGATCGTGACCAGGCATCGCTCCCAGGTCACTACCGGTGCGTCCACCACCCAAGACTCGCGGTACACCCGCCATGTTGTCAACTGCCGGCCGGGCACGGTAATTCGCTGGAGTTGGTACAGATCCCCGCTTATCCGATTCATCACCGGCGAAGACACGGAGCGTGGGTCGATATCGAGCCGCAGGTCGAGGAGCATCTGTCCGGCCGTTGGGGCGGTCATTTCCCCCTCGTAGCGACCGCTGACGGGGCCTTCCTTCCGGCATTTCCAATCGGGCACTCCGTCGGAACCTGGAACTGGGGCGGCCTGGGGGGGTTGGGCGAGCGGGGAGGGATTCATCTCATCTCCATTGAGAGATAGGGGAAAGGACCAAGCTTATCCGGTTCTCAGGCGTACCCGAACGCCACCCGGGAGGGGCGGACTTCGAGGCGGTTGTTGCACACTGCGATGCCAACGTGTGGGCTGTCGGCCGAGTCGAGCGGAAAGGTTTCGGAAAGGGACCGGGCGGGCACGGCGACCTCGACCGTGCTCGTCCCACCTGCGGTCGGGGCGGTGAACGTGTCTGCCAGGCCGAGTCGGAGATCTGTCTTCACACGGTTCTTGTGGAACACCTGGCGGCCATCGATTTTAATGATCACCTCATCATCATCGAAACCATCCTGCAAATCAAAAATAACAGCATTCATACGATTCTCCTCCAGCGGTCGATCCTGGATCATGGTGGATACTAATAGCCCGCGCAGACCATGTCAACAACGTGTCCCTGAAGTGGGTATCAGAGCCTGACTGGTTACGCCCATTTGTTCTGATCAACGATGATACGCTATGCGTTGCATCTTAGCTCACACCCCGTCATCGAAAGAGTCGAAATGGTCCCTGTCCAATCACGAATGGAAGACCGATCCTGGGATTGTCCTTCGTCGCCCCGAAGAATCCGAAGAGCATTTCGTCGGTCGTCTGCTCTCCGAACCGGACATCGATCGGTGGAACGTGGGAGTTATTCGGGTTGGTCGCCGAGTTGTCGAACACAGCCTCGATCTCGAAGCGTGTTCCGGCCCTCACTTTGACAGGTTCCCTCAAGAAATAGTATTCTTGCCAGTTATAATCCCAGTCTGGAATATCGATCAGAAGATCCGGTCGCCCGCCTGGGGGGGTCATTGTCATTTTCACCGACTTCCCCAGGAGGTGCATGTGCGGCATGATTGCGTGGAGGGTGCAGTTCTCCAGGGCATACCACGACCCGCGGGCGACAAAGTGCGGGTCGCCTGCGGGGATGTACCCAAGCCCCTCACTTCCCTTGCGATCCATCTTGAAGCTACCCGGTACGAACAGCGCCAGCATCGCCCGGTCGATAGGTGTTTTCGCGAAATACAGCCCCACCCGGGTGCGGTCCCGCTCGATTCGGCCATTGCGGTGATAGTGCAACTGCATGACGAAATCCGAACCCTTCGGGAGCAGGTAACCGGTTCCCGGTGGCAACTCACGCGGCACGACTCCCGGTGCCCAACCCCCGAGCGGACCGACTGGCGGGTGATCCGCTCGCAGGTCGGCCGGGCTGATTCGGATGCCGGGCAGCATCCCCGAGGCAAACCCGGACCCGATATCGACATCGCTCGGTTTGCGGCCTTTCTGCCCCCCAGCCTGGCTGTGCGTCTGGAGTTGGCGAGCCGAGCCGGTGGCATCGAACAAGTTGATCGCGTGGTGGACGACACGCGGGTTGCCAGGGCGGACCTCGACGCCAACGACATATTTGTCCTCGGTCAAGCCTGTTGGGAGGACGAAAACCCGGAAGTGGTCCGGCCCAGTGGGGCCGAGAACGAAATCGTCAGCGGGTTCCAGTACCAGATCCGGTTTACCCAGAACCCATCCATCGGGAAATGTCGGTGCTGGCGGAGCATCTTTCGGGTCGCCCTGGGGGCAGTCGGCATCGACCCAGCGGGAGATCGTGTCGATCTCTTTCTCGGACATCCGACGATCACCCACAAACTCTTTTCCGCCCTGGGGTTTCCAGGGCGGCATCCGCCTGTCCCGGGTGAACGCTTTCACATCTTCGGCCCAGTTCACCGCCTGTTTGTAGTTCATCAAGCTAAATGGCGCTGCCTCGCCCGGTCTGTGGCAACTCTGGCAGCGGGCCTGGAGGATCGGGAGTACATCTTTGTGATACACTGGAGCGGTGGCCACAATGGTTTTGGCCTGTTTCTCACGAACGATCCGGCAGCCGATCGCGTCGGTCTTCGGCACTGGCACCGGTTTCCCACTGAGGACCGCGTCGAGAGCGTTGACCAGATCGTGTTCGGTCACTTTCCGATTCGGGACGAGGCGTCTGGCATAGCCGTCGTCGATGCGGCCGCGGTAACGAATGTCGTGGTTCTCATTGAGGACAAACACCTGCGGAGTGGTGGTCGCATCAAGGATCTCGGCGGCGGCTAACCGATCGTCCTTGAAGACGGGGAACCCGAGATTGTACTCCTTCACTTGCCTGGCGACTGTGGCTGCGGTGTCGTCGGTCGGGACCAGGCCGACGAAAGAGACCCCCCTGGCGGCATAGGTCGCGGCAAGGTCCGCAAGGGGTTTGGCGTAGGAGGTCGACACCGGACAATCGAACGAGAGGAAGACAACGACGGTGGCCTTCTTTCCCGCGATTTGATTCCAGGGAACCGCGGGACCAGTGGCCGGCTGGAAGGAGAGGCCCGAGACGTTCTTGGGCGAATCGGCTGTAATGGAGGTGAAGGCACCCAGTCCGAACACCAGTGCGGCAAGAAGTCCCCTTACCGGCGAGCCAAAGACAGCCTTCTTCACCACCCGCACTGGGCTGGTCCAGCCAGCATCACCGAGACAAACCAGGGTGGGTTTCGACGAACTCATGGTGGTGTCGCCCTCGTTGCGTGCTCGTGCACCGGGCTGAAGTGAAGCTTTTGCAGTCGTTGAAGATACCTCATTGCCCCCTGAAGTTGAAGGGGTCAGGCAGGATTTGCGGGAACAACATCTCGTTAATCTGGCATCGGCCGGATCAAGTTTATCAGGCGTTCGTTATGCTGAAATCTCCCTATTTTCGCTTGGGCTGCGGGCCGCCACGGAGGGCGGCCCCTACCCAACTGTAGGGGCCGCCCTCCGTGGCGGCCCGCATTTGGCGACCAGCACGCCAGGAGATTCCTTCTTCTTCCAATGTCATCAGTACTTGAACTCAGCCCGCAGCAGTAACCCCTGCAAGGTGAATTCGGCGTTGGAATCACTTGTCCGAGCAAAGTTCCACCATCGCTCCCACGAGTAGGCTGCGGTGACACGGAGCCGTCGGACGAGCCGCTCCGGCTCCCAGGAGAACCCGCCCTCGGCCTGGAGGATGCCCATCCCCGCGTTCTGGTTCTGGGTGTTGAAGACCCCGTTGTCCGGGCCGCCCGGTCCCTGGACCGTTTGTGTGAACTGCTGGCGGATGGGACCGAGCGCTCCACTGGCTG
Organism: Gemmataceae bacterium; assembly: GCA_003136315.1. GTDB lineage: Bacteria > Planctomycetota > Planctomycetia > Gemmatales > Gemmataceae > Urbifossiella. The sequence continues at coordinate 62,257 of PLDW01000321.1, forward strand.
CCACACGGGTGTAGAACTGGAAGTCCGACCGGCCCAGACTCCGGTGGAGTTCCACGAACACCCGTGGGCCAGCCCCACCGTATGAGCTACTCACGTGAGTGTCTGTGATGGTGGTTCCCACCGCGTGAGAGTCGAAGAAGGCAGACACCACCCGCATCCCGACCCCGCCGCGAATGTCGCGGAAGAAGAATTGCGAGCTATCCGTGGCCTCAGGTGTGTACTCCCGGGTGACGTAGTCCATATCGATGGTTTGGACGTCCAGCCGGCTTCGAAGCTGAGCCGGGATGAGTGAATCGAACCCAGGGAGCTGTTCATTGCCTGCCGATGCCAGCAGGCGGTAACTGAGCCGAAACTCACCAGATCCCTCACCAAGTCGGTAGCCAACGGAGAGGAGAGGTACGCCAACCCAGTCGAGTGGGGCCTGTGGGAGGGTAATCGCGTTCCCGGTCGGACCGGTAAACGTGAATGGAGTGGTAAGCTGGTTATTCAGGTGCGGTTTCATAATCCCCAGGTCGACACCGGCATACCACCCAGGCAACTGGCCGGGCCGATCCAGGTCGGGGGGCACGAAATGGGGAATCGGACTCTCGGAACCGAGAGCCCAGGAGGGGCGGACAGCGGGTGAAGGTCCGGTCGCCGAGGCATTCGGCACCAAAGACATTGGGGCGACAGGAGTTGGAGCTGGGAGAGCGGTTGGGGATGATGGATTCGGGGGTGGCGGATCAGGGGGAGCGACAAAGAGGCTGGCCGGGAGGACGATCGGCCCGGCGTTCCGTTCGTTGGAGGGCCACGGCTCCCCAGCCGGACGACCCTCCTGGCCAGCGACAGGTGTCCCCAGGATCACGAGCCAGAGAAGTGCCGCAAGGGTCGTCGCGCGAGATCGCATGGATCACACTTCCGGATCGGAACACGGCACATCGTCGGGCACGTCGGAGGGGGGCTTGATACCGCCCCTCCACGAATCCCTCAAGTTGGGATTGAATCCAACGGGGTGGTTCAGAACCAGAACTCGCCACTGACCCGGAGGCGACGCCAAGGGCTGCATAAGGGGCCATTTCTTCAGCACGATGTGAGCCTGCGCGGCGATCATAAGTTGTGAAAACCGGATGACAGAGCCACATGTATCCGCCGGACTAACCTCTTTCCAGTTCAACCATTACGATCCTGATGTGGTATCTGATTGGAGGTTCTGGTTAATTGACTTGCAATGCAGAGCAGCGATTTGGCATCCGGTGTGCTTTTGATTCCACTTACCTCTTGAGGAAGCAACTCACACGCCCTGTAGGGGAGTGTCTGATTAGGTCTGTGGCTGTCGTCCCACCACATCACTGGTCTGTGGTTGTCCAGTCTGAATGTCGGCCGACCAGCGTCTGGAGGTGCCGATGCCACTCGTTCCCTGCCCGACGTGCCGCGCGCGCACGCCATCGAGTGCGGTTCGATGTGTCCATTGCGGCGGGCTCCCACCGGTCTGTACGGACTGCAAGGGGTCCGGCCTCTGTCCCGACTGCGCGCAGCCGACAGCCGTTTTTGTGACCAGCTCCACTGGCGGCTACTCGTGTGGTCGTTGCAGTGGGAAGAAACAGTGCATGATGTGCGGAGGCGGAAAGCGGCGCTGGCCAACAGCGTCATGATCGCCGAAATCGACCCAGATCCCGTTTCTCATCCATCTGCGGACAGACACCGCTCGTCAGGAGATTGGACTGACCCTTTCACCAAGAGACGTTCTCATGGCTCGGGAGAAGACCGCACTCATCGTTTTCCCGCCATTCAACACCCCGACTTCTCCGCCGCTTGGCGCAGCCATGCTCAAGGGGTTCGTCGAAAGGGAACTGCCCGGCTGGCGGGTGAAGGTATTCGACCTGAACCTCTGGACCTTCGACCGCCTCCTCGGAGCGCTGGCGAGGGGTCAGTTCAAGCTCGATCCGAAGGCATTTCCGGAGGGATTCCAGGCCTCCGTCGACCTCCTCAACGCGGCGGATGCCTTCCGCGGCAAAAACAATGCAGCGTTCTTCGACCAGCCGGAGCTTTACAATCGGTACGGCGAGATTTTCCTGCGCTTCACCGAGACCTACACCAAGGCCCTGACCGAAGAGTGCGAGGCGGCCGAGAAAGGTGGCCCACGCTCGCCGCTGGTACAGGAGTTCCTCGACGCCATCCTGGCGCAGAAGCCCGATGTGGTCGGCTTCTCGATGATCTTCTCAAACCAACTCCCGGTCGGCGCGTTGCTCGGGAAGATCCTGCGGAAGGAACACCACCTTCCCGTCCTGTTCGGTGGGAGTTGCTTCGCCGACGCGGCCGAGCACTTCCTCAGGTGGTATCCCGAGGCGGCCGATCTGGTGGTGGCCGGTGAGGGGGAGGATGCCCTCAAGCGGTATCTGAGCGACCCCACTTCCCCGCACAAGGTGCCCGGCGCGGTGTATTTCGCCGCCGACGGATCGGTCCAGAAGGTCGAGAAAGCGTACTCGAAGGGGATCGATTACTACGGAGTACCGGACTTCTCCGACACCAACCCGAAACAGTACTTCACTCCGGAACCGGTCGTCCCACTCCTTCTGTCGCGCGGGTGCTACTGGCGACGGTGTACGTTCTGCGTTCACTACCGCTCAGCGGGGTTGACCTACCGGATGCACTCGATGGATTTCACCATCGAGATGCTTCGGGGGTTTGTCGCCCAGGGCATTCGTCACTTCGCGTTTATTGACGAGATGATCTCCCCCCCGCACTTTGAGAAACTGGCCCGGGCCATCAAGGAGGCCGAACTCGATATCGCGTATTACGCCCTGACCAAACCGACCAAGGAATTCACGTCCGAGAAACTCCTGGAGATCGCCGAGAGTGGGTGCAAGTACCTGCTCTGGGGACTGGAAAGCGCCAGCCAGCGAGTGCTTGATCTGATGGACAAGGGGTCGAAGGTGGAGGATGTGTCCCGGCTGATGAAGCGGTCGTACGCTGCGGGGATCAAGAACCACGTCTTCATGATCTGTGGCTTCCCGACCGAGACGGAGGATGAGTTCGCCCAGACGATCAAGTTTCTGGAGGACCACAAGGACTACATCTACGCGATCCATCGCGGGACGTTCGGACTGGAGCCAGAATCCCCGATCTTCGAGCATCCGGAGCGGTTTGGGATCACTCGCAAGTGGATGATCCGGGACACTTCGACCGGCGGGCGATGGGGTTACGAGGTGTCGAGCGGAATGTCCCGGGAGCAGGCGGCGACGGTGTTCACAGCCGTGCAGCCGTTCCTGCGGGCATTCAACCCCCACGCACGCTATCTGGCGAACTACCGTGACCACGCCGTGGTGATATACGACCGCCGTGGTTCGCAATTGCGACCAGCGACCCGGCAATTCCCACAGGTCAGGTTCGCCAAGGCACCCCCCACCCCGTGGGCCGACGCGACCCCCGAGGAGCGGTCATTGAAGTGCTGACGATCATCCCGACCCTCAAGGGTCGCAGCAATTCGCCGGTGGTTAGTTGGAGGTTCCATCGAGCGGATCGACGACCCAGGTCGGCGGAGCGCTGGTGTTGGGACGGGTGGACTCGATCGACTTCCTGACGGATTCCTCTTCACCGAGGAAGAGGTGCTCAGGAAACCGTCCGAGCGGGTCGGCCTTGATCGCGTCCTGGGACGCCTGGACGGCCGAGACGAAAGAGCCCGTTCAAAAATGAGCGGGGCAGTCGGTTTTGACCTTGGAATAATCGGCGGAGGTCGCAGGATGCGAATGGGCCTGAGCCGTGCGGGGGGAAGAGCGGTTCCCACGCTCCCCGTGGGAACCAGGGCTGACGTTGTCGCGTCCAGCGAGATATGTCGAATAATATCACACGATCAGGCGAGGTGGGTTACTTCCCCTTGCCGCGGTGTGCCTGATGGCACGCCTTGCAGGAGTCGCCGATGGTGTCGAGGGCCTTCGTGGTGGCGTCAGCGTCTTTCTTCTCGGTCGCGTCGGCAACGGCCTTGGTGCTCTCGGCGTAGGCTTTCGTCAAGGTTTCCCAGCTCGAGGTTTCACCCCGTTTCGGTTTGTTTTTCCCCAGAGCGACCCCGTTCTCGGAGAGCGTCTTGGCGGCCTTCTGGGCATCCTCCCACTTCCCGTCCTTGACCGCAGCCTTCACCTTGGTGATGAGGGTATCATCGCCCTTGTGCGCAGCAAGCATGATTTGCTTGATCGACGGGATCTTTTCGGCCTTCTTGTCCTGGGCAGTCACGCCCGGGACCACGGACACGGCCAGAACGACCGCTCCGAAGGCGGCAAGAAGCGCCGCCCGAATCCACTTCTGAGCCATTACGCATTTCTCCGATCACGACACACAGATCGTCCGAACCGGACACCGGGCGACCTTCGCCCGGCCGGTTTGGACTTTATCGGTCCCGCTGGTCTTCCGGGATCAGAACCCTGCGGGGTTTGAGGCATTCCTTGGTTGCAGCAGGCCCACCATTCGGGACAGGCACCGCCTGACCGGTGAGACGTCTGCGGCCTCTCGGTTATTCACACGAAATTCGACATCTTGGTCCGATCATACGACCTGTCACGCAGAGCATCTGAAGCCAGGCGCCGGCCCACCCTTCCAGAGCTGCCCTCAGCGCCGTATCCTCATCACTGGAGTAGGATGCGGCTCTGCCGGGGCGATATCCCCTGCCCCGAAAGCCCGCCGCGAGGGCGGGCAGTCTGGCCGCACCACTCCGGGGCCGCGTGGCTGCCATCTTCGGCGCCACACTCACGGTCAGGTGAAGCCGGCTGGCGTCGGCAGTCGGGTACAGGGGGACGGTGACCACACCGACCCGAACGACGCTCCAGCTTCTCCAGCTTCCCGATCCGCAGGATCTCCGCTGCCGGGCGGTCCACCGCGCGGGATCGGGACGACCGCCTGTCTTCCGCTGGTATTCCCAATCATGACCTCCTGGCACCGTAACGAGTACATCCTCAAGGGTTTGTTCCTCGGGCTGTGGGCATTTGTCGCCCTGCAAGTTGCCGTCGATAAAGATGCCGTCCGGATCGATCTCCCGTGGATTCTCGGCTGGGTTGGGGCGGGCTTGTTGCTCGGGCTTCTCGCTGGGACCGCCCTCCAGTTCCGTCGCGGCGTCCGACCGTGGCAAAACTGGAAAGCCTTTCCGCTCTTGGTGCTGCTCGAAAGCCCCACGTTTATTTACGGCGGGATCGTCTTCGGGCTGGCAGTTGGGGTTCTTTCGGGGCGGGAGTTCTCCCAGCCGTGGGCCGAACCGATCGCGGGTTGGTTCGGCCTGACGTTCGCCGACATCAAGCACGAAGTCTCGGACGACCAGAGCAAGCCCGGCGACTGGCTGCTCTATTGTGCGCTGGGCGGAGCAATCCTGGGGTACGGGTTGTCCTGGCTGCGGCAGGTGGTGGATCCGTGGTGGCGGTTCGGCATCGGGTTGGGGCTGGCTGCGGTGTGTATCTATTTCGGAGCCGGGTATCTCACCCAGGTGCCGGGCCTCACCAGCCCCGACGCCAAGTTTAACCTGGGCGTTTACATCCTGCTCGGTCTTCCGTTCTTCTACCTGCTCACCTTCTGCGGGGAGGCGGAAGAATCCGAGGCGGAGATGATGGCTCTGTGTGCGGCCCTCGGGGTCTCTCTCGATCTTATGGATTTGACCGGGAAAACCATCAACATCGGCAAGGGATTACCGCTGATCCTTCCCGCGACCATCTACTTCGTCTACGTCACCCGAGTTCTCCCCGGTCTACGAGTGTTCAAGCATGTCTTGCGCGGTTACAGCTATATGAACCTCGGTCGCATCCGGGAGTCAGTCTACTTCTTCCGCCGGGCGATCCAGCTCGATCCCAAAAGCGCCCTCGCTGCGGAGGGGTTGCGAGCGCTGCACAGTACCCTCTCGCTGGCGAAATTGGATCGTGATCCTCAGCTCACCGAATACCTCGATTTTAGTCTTTGCCTCGATCGAGCGGAACGGCACCTGTTCAGTGACCATGCTCCGACCCCCGCGGAACGCAGCGAGGCTGAGCGATTTCTCGATCTTGTGCAGCAGAAAAAGCCCGTCTACCAGGCGCGGGTCGACTACCTCCGGGCTGTCAGCCGAACTCACGCGAAGGACTACGACGCTGCGGCCGACACCTTGTCCCGACTGCTCGATCCGGAAACCCCCGGCTACCATCCGGCGGTTCGCAATCAGGTGTTGTTACTGGCCTGGACGCTGGCTCTGAAATGGAGCCAGGAAATCGAGAGACGGGTCGGGTGGAAGGAACTGGACCGCCCGGGTCGGCGGATCGAAGCGATCGGGGCGGTCGAGCGACGACTGGCCACCGACCCCCAGGACACAATCGCCAGGGAATTGAAGACGGTTCTGTACACACAGTTGAGTGAAGGCGAGTTCGTGGCCGCCGCAGCGAACGGCCTGCCCCAGGCATTCAATTACGATTTCGTGGAGCAACTCGGGCTGGGTCTAGCGGACGAGAGCGATCCGGACCGTCGCGAGCGCGGGATGGCATACCTGCGGATTGCCGGCCGGGGGCTCCCGTCCCGTGGGCCGGGGATCTTCACCAAACTGGCCGAGATGTCCACCAAGGCTGGCGATCTGGACGCCCGACGCGCCTACCTGGAGCAGGTGAAGCGGTGCGGCATGGTGGTCACCCCTGGGGAACTGGCCAAGGATCAGCGGGACCTCTACACGATGGCGCTACGAGCCCTCGCTGCCGATGCCGAAACGCGAGGCGACGAAGCGAAAGCCGAGGCCGACACTGCCCGGGAACGCGGCGACCTGGCCGGGATGGCCGCCAAAGACGCGGAGGCCCGACCGTTCTACGAGTCCGCAATTACCGACCTGCGGCTCTACCTGGAGGCCGGTGGTCGCAATGAGCTGGACACATATCGAAAACTCGCCGACCTCTACGGCAAGTCCCGCGCCACCCCAAACGCAGTGATCAATGCAATCCTGAACACCGAGACCGCGCTCACGTACAATAGTTCGGACGCCGACCTGCTCAAAAAGAAAGACACGTACTACTATTCACTTGGCAAAGACGATTTGATTGCTGTCAAAGATAAGGTTGCGAACTACTTCGATGTCGCGTACTGTGTCCGAAAAGCATCGACGGTTCTGAACAAGAGCGACGATCCGGACATGCTCGATTGGGCCGCACACCTCGCCCAACTGGCCGAGGTGATGCAACCGAACAGCAACGGCGTCCGCTTGATCCGGGCGCGGTGTCTGTTGCGTCGGGGCGAGCGGGACACCGGTATCCAACTGATGGAAGACATCCGGGAGGGGAAGAAGGGGTCCGGGGACGAGGAGGACGCCTGGTACGCCGCGACAAAGATTCTCGGCGACCTCTACCTGGATGAACTGAACCGCCCCGACCTGGCGATCCGGGCGTTCGCGGATTACAAGGATCACGGAAAGAGCGGTGCCGACACCCTCTTCAAGCTCGCCCGGGCCTATGAAGCCCAGGGCGATCTGAAGAACGCAATCAAGTTCTACAGCACAGTCACAGCCTACGAAGAACACCCGCGATACTGGGACGCGAAAGAGGCACTGCGTCGGCTGGGGAAGGAGTGAGCGGGGAGACAATCACAACCTCGGATCAACGGGTTCGCTTTCGAGGGCAAGGACGCTGAAAACGCATTCGTGAATCCGCCGGAGCGGCTCGCGTCGGACGAACCGCTCCAGTCCCTCCACTCCGAGGGCGAACTCGCCCACCGCCAGCGACCGCTTGTGCGCTAGCCCCCGGCTTCGCAGCCGAGAGAGGTTCTCGTCGGCCGTGTAGTCCGGGCCATAGATGATCCGAAGGTACTCCCGACCCCGGCACTTCACGGCAGGCTGGGCGAGCCCACGCTTGCCCTGGAGAAGGAAGTCGAGCGGCTTCACCACCATCCCTTCGCCGCCCTGGCCGGTCAGGGATGTCCACCACTCTACCCCTCCCGCCACGCTGACCGGGTCGGTCACATCCACCACCTTGTACGAGGTCGCCAGAAGCAGTTCGGGGGCGGCCCGGCAGATCGTGGCGAGCGTGTCCATGTGCCATACGTGGGTCTTGTCCGTATGGACTCGACCTTCCGACGCCAGCAAGTGGAACGGGGCCAGTTTCAGATCGGTCAGCGCATTCACCGGCCAGCAGTAGTGCCGGTAGGCGTCCACGAATCGCTGGACACTCTGCTCCCGCCGCATCATACCCTTCGCCACCTGCTCCAATCTGGCCTTCTCATCGTCGCGCAGGCGCACCCCTGCCGCGGCCAGTGTGGCGACAGCCCGGGGCAACGCTGCCCGCCCGGCCGACCCGACCGCAGCGTACTGCGTCTTCAGAAGCTCCTGAGCCTTGGCCGACCACGGCATCAGTTCGCAGTCAAGGCAGACCCAGGTGGTGTCCAGCGCACTCCACAGGTCGGCGGCAGTTATGGCCCGTTGCACCCGATCAAGGAACTGGGCTTCCAGCGCCAGGTCGTTGAAAAACCGTCGGCCGGTGCGGGTGGTGACGATACCGATCTCGCCTCCGGTCACGCCGAACCGCTCCCGCGCAGCGCGTTCGTCCTGACACAGAATCACCACTGCCCGCGACCCCATGTGCTTCTCTTCGCAGATGACTTGCGGTGTGCCCTCGGTGCGGTAGTAGGTGAACGCCTCGGCGGGGTGTTCCAGCAGACCCGGCTCGCTGCTCGTCTCGGTCGGCGACATGGTGGGTGGCAGGTAAATCAGCCATCTCGGGTCAGCAGCGAACCGGCTCATCACTTCCAGTGCGGCGGTGGCGTGGGCCTCCCGGATGGTCACGCTCCCGCGCAGCCGGGTCGAGACGATCCGCTTGCCCAGCACGTCGTCGGCATCAAGTAAATCATCGTGGGCCTGCTGTGCGGTGAGCTTCGGAGCCTGTTCGGTTTCGGGGAGGAATGGGCGGACCGGTTCGCAGTACGTCTTGACTGCTGGCACCGACACGAACTCCCGCTCCGGGTAGCGGAGGGCCGTCAGCTTGCCTCCGAACACGCAGCCGGTGTCGATGTTCAGGGTGCGGTTGAGCCAGTCGGGCTCGGGTACTGGCGTGTGCCCGTAGACCACCGTCGCTGTGCCCCGATACTCTGCTGCCCAGTTGTACCGGACGGGCAGACCGAATTCGTCGGTCTCGCCGGTCGTCTCCCCATACAGGGCGAAATCGCGCACCCGGGCCGACCCTCGCCCCTGCATCTCGGCCTTCATCCCTGCATGGGCGACCACCAGTTTGCCGTCGTCGAGAACGTAATGACTGACCAGCGAGTCGAGGAACCCGACGAGAGCTTTGATGAACGGCTCGCGCACCTCGGCGGGCAAGGCATCAATCTCGGCCAGCGACTCGGCGAGCCCGTGGGTGATTTGCACGTCACGACCGGTCAGCTTCTTGAGCAACTTGACATCGTGGTTCCCGGGCACGCAGAGGGCCGAACCGGATTTCACCATGTTCCGGGCGATGCTCAGCGTGTCGAGTACCCGTGGCCCCCGATCCACCAGATCGCCCACGAAAACCGCCTTCCGACCCTCGGGGTGAGTGTAACCCACATTCGACCAGCCCGGCTCATCCCCTGCGAGGACGATCTTGCCGTACCCCAGCCGCTCCAGGAGTTGTTCCAGTTCCGTGGCACAGCCGTGAACGTCCCCGATGATGTCGAACGGCCCGTGTTCGTGGCTGCGGTCGGTCCACAGTGGCACCCGCTCAATCACCGCGGCCTCGACCGCTTCCGGGCTGTCGAGTATGAACACCTGGCGGAATCCCTCCTTCCGCAGACCTTTCAGTGACCGGCGCAGTTGCGACCGTTGATTGCGGATGACGTGGGGACCGAACGATCGATCGGCCCGATTTGTGTTCCGTTCCTGGCAAATCTTCTCCGGCAGATCCAGGACGATAGCCACTGGAAGGCAGTGGTACTTGCGGGCCAGAGCGATCAGCGGTGCGCGGGCCTCGGGTTGCACATTGGTGGCATCGATGACGGTCAGCCGCCCCAGAGCGAGTCGCTTGGCGGCCACGTAGTGCAGGACGTCGAACGCATCGCCGGTCACGGCCTGATCGTTGGGGTTGTCGCTCACCATCCCCCGGCACGCATCCGAGGAGAGTACCTCGGTTAGCAGGAAGTGCGTCCGGGCGAACGTGCTCTTCCCCGACCCGCTGGGGCCGACCAGGACGACGAGTGAGAGCTTGGGTATTGAGAGGGTCACACGATGCTCCAGAATGGCCCGCGGAGACGCATCAGAATGGCCCGCAGATGACGCAGACTTCGACGCAGATAAAATCCTGATTAAAGTCGACTTGGTTTTATCTGGATTTCATCTGCGTCCGTAGGTCTGCGTCATCTGCGGGCCATTCTGAGAGGCTTATTCCTGCCGGTCACCTGACCGGGAGAAGATCCCCATCTGGGTTGGGGGGCCGTACTCCGCGTGCTCCGGCCCCACTGGCAGGAACCGCACCGAGTACCCGAACCGGTTAGCGATGCCGCTCGCCCAGTCCTGAAACTCTTGCCGGTTCCACTCGAAGCGGTGGTCGGGGTGACGGAACCGGCCAGCCGGGAGCGACTCCCAGACGACGTTGTACTCGCGGTTAGGCGTCGTCAGCACGACCGTCCGGGGACGGGCACACTCGAACAGCACCCGCTCGAAGGCTGCCAGTCGGGGCGGATCGAGGTGTTCGACAACTTCCACGACGAGCGCAGCGTCGAAACCCTCCAACCGCTTGTCCCGGTACATCAGCGAGCCGTGAATCAGCCTCACCCGGTTCGCCTGGGAGTCGGGGAGCCGCTCCAGTTTCAGGCGGCGAGCAGCCACTTCCAGCGTGCGAACAGACACATCCATCCCGACGATTTCCTCGAACTGCCGGTCTTTGAGAAGCGCCCGGATCAGCTTGCCCTCCCCGCAGCCGAGGTCGATGACACGCTTGGCCCCACTCGCCCGGACGGCTGCCAGTACCGTCCCGTATCGCTGCTCGTTGAGGTTGATCGGCTTCTCCAGTGTCTCCTCGGCCTTCTCTTTGGGTTGCGCCTCCTCTTCCCCATCGATTGGCGCCTCCTCTTGCACCAGACGGCTCAGGGCCATCCGGTACAAGCTCGGCCGATTGCCGAGGTAGCGGCGCGCGATCTCATCTTTCGCGGGATGCTGGGCCAGCCACCCCTCGCCCTTCGCCAGTAGCTTCTCCATCTCGTCTTCGCCAACGAAGTAGTGTTTGCGGGCATCAAACACCGGAATCAGCACGTACAGGTGATTCAACAATACCGAGAGCGTGACGGTCTGTCGGATTGTGACAGAGTAGTACGGTCCCTCGCCCCATTCGGGGAACTGTTCGTCGAGCGGGTGGCGGATCGCTTCAATCTGATATCCGAGCGGCTCGAAGACCGCACGGAGGAACGATTCGCCGCCGCGCACCGGCAGCACATCGAGCCTGGCTTCGAGGGGGAGTGGGGATGTCACCAACTCGGGGCGGTCCTTACACCTGCCCTGGAGTGCCGACCCGAACACCTGGGCAACGGCCACACTCAGGAACGACGAGGCGACGTAGGGGCGGTCGTTGACGTACTGTGCCAGCAGGAAATCCTGGTCGGGGTTCTTGCCCCGCACCAGTCCCACAGCGTCCACATCAATGAGGAGGCACGCGGTACATCGCTCGTCACCGACTTCGGAGTAATAGGCATGGGCCGTGCCGAAGCTCAGGTCGAACGACTGGAACCGGTCCGGGTGCTTGTGCAGCAGGAACCCAAGGTCGGTGGCCGGGCGGTGAGTGGTCGAGATTGTCAGCAGCATCAGACCCGCCGTCCGGGGGGTGAAAAGGAGAACCAACAGTAAGGGCATTGGGGTCTTGGTGGTTTCCTCCCCCGGTTGCGGGGGAGGTCGGCGAGGCTTTGCTCGCCGGGAGGGGGTTGAGCTTTGGCGATCGCACACGCTCACGACCCCACCCGCCTGCTTCGCGGCGACTTCCCCGCTAGCGGGGAGGTACACAAGCCACCACAAACGCTGGTAATGTATCACCTGCCCATCGCCTTACGTGCATCCGCGTGGGCTGACTCGATGTTGGGAGTCTGGGTGCAGTTCCGTCGCGTGCGACCGGGGGAAGGAATACACCCTTCCCATAAGGACGCGCTGCGATGGGGCCAGGTTCAGTCCTGGATGCACAGGGTAACAACATCGCGCCAACGAGCCCGAAGCGTCAGCGACGGATCAAGCCCCGCAACTGCTTACGCATTCAATCGTTTCGTCTCGGCAGGTTGCTGATGTTGCCGTCCGTCGCTGACAACCAGTGAACCGTGCTGTGAAAAGAGAGCAGCCCAGCCGGGGAGAGGTTCATCACGGATGAAGACCACCCGCCCACTCCCAGCGCGAGAATACCATCTGTCCGACGTGTTCTTCTTACATGAACCCGGGGGGCTGTCTCGGAGGCCTTGACCTGATTATGAACTCCTCCCCTCCCTGAAATTGCCCGCGACTGGTCGCGGTTGACCCGACCTCATTCAGGAACCCGCTGAGGTTGTCGCATCTACGGAGAGACGATTAGACGTATAAATGGGAGGGCGAGNNCGCCCTCCCGTTAGACCGATTCTTACTCCTGGAATGGGACAGCCTCTGCGGGTTCCTGTATCAGTAACACTCCGGCTGGGGGACGACGGTGACCATATGACAGCGCGCTAACCTCCTGACAGCCCTCACCTGAGTGACTGTCGATTGAGGTCGCGACTGTCCCAGTTTTTTGAGACCTCCCCATCGGTCAGGGAGGTCAGTGAGGCCGAGTCCTGGTCAAACCCGATGGAGCGAAGCGTCACACCGTCGTCCCCCGGACGTGAGTGGCCTCACGAGCCGGATGTCGAAGCAACGGGGCCAAAATTCTAGAAGTTTTTGGTTGCCCGTCGTTTCGGGAGCTGTGACCCAACGTCACTCCACAAGGCCCAATCCCGGTTGTCGACGCCTCTACGAGATGCCATCTCTATGGCCAGCGTCTGGAATTTACACGGGAGGGTTGCCTGCCGGAGGGGAATCGAACAACGTGGAATCGAGGGTCGAGTACCGTCGAGGCGTGAATTCGGGCTGCCGGAGGAGGGCAAAAGCCCCTCATCACAAGACCTTACAGTGACGGGTTTGCACCGTTGCATTGTGTTGATCGATTTCCCGATCAAGCGTAGACTAATCAAGGTGATGTTCGCACCTGGAGCGTGTATGAATCCCCGCCCACCCAATCCCAACGACGATCCCAACGCAACGACCCCCCGTGCGGCCAGTTCTCCCCTGTATCCCTTCCTCTCCCCAACAGATCGCTCAGGCGAACTCGGTCGGCTGGGTCCGTATCGGGTGGTGGGGCTACTAGGCGAGGGTGCAATGGGGTTTGTGTTCCGGGGCGAGGATGACAGACTCCGTCGGACCGTTGCACTGAAAGTCATCCGCCCCGAGATCGCAGCCCAGGACACCGCTCGGAAGCGATTCCAACGTGAAGGCCGGGCAGCGGCGGCGATCAAATCGGACCACGTGATCAACATACATAGTGACGGCGAGGCGAACGGAGTCCCGTTCCTGGTGATGGAGTTCCTGGAAGGCCGGACTCTCGAAGACTGGTTGATTGCTCGCAGGGAGCCGGTGACGGCCCGTGAGATACTGTGGGTTGCCAGGGACACACTCCGGGGACTGGTGGCGGCCCACAATCGGGGGGTGATCCACAGGGACGTGAAGCCCGCGAACCTTTGGGTCGACGCGGAGACCAACCGGATCAAGTTGCTCGATTTCGGCATCACCCGAATGGCCGGGGTCGATCCAACAATCACGGTCAGTATGGTCGGAACTCCCGCGTACATGGCACCCGAACAGGCGGAGGAGTTAGAGGTCGATGCCCGAACCGACTTGTTCAGCCTGGGGGCTGTTCTGTTTCGGATGTTGGCGGGTAAGGGTCCGTTCGAGCGGGCAACGGTTGTCGCCACCCTGCGAGACTTGGCGACAAAAGAACCGCCCTCTGCGGCGTCGTTCGGTCTCCCGATTGATCTGGCGCGACTGATCGACCGACTTCTCGCGAAAGAGCCGAACAACCGCCCACAGACGGCCACTGAATCGCTGGAAGTCGTCCTGGCGATTGAGCGGGTATTGCTGGGATCGGCGACCGTGCTGCCAGTCCCGGCCACGATACCGCCTGTTCCTGTAGCCAGACCCCCCGTCCCCCCGGTGGTCGTGGTCGTACCGACAACAGCGCCGCCCGCGGAGGTGGAAGAAGAGTTCGAGTATGTGATCCTAGGCGAGAAGCGGAAGGGCATCCGGCGAGTGCTCGGCTTGGACATCGGGGGCGGCCAGACGATGAAGTTCGTGCGGATCGGCAAGGGAGCCTTCCTGATGGGTGCGCCGGACGGGGAGGAGGGAGCGGAATCCGACGAGAAACCTCAGCGGCAGGTGACGATCAGCCGGGATTTCTACCTCGGGATGTATGCGGTGACGCAGGTGGAATACAAGATCGTGACGGGGCAATCTCCCAGCCATTTCAAGGGGGACCGACTCCCGGTGGAGCAGGTGTCCTGGGAGGAGGCTGTGACATTTTGTCAGCGGCTCACAGACTCGGTGAAGCGGCGAGTGGAACTGCCGACTGAAGCGCAATGGGAGTACGCTTGCCGGGCCGAGACGACGACTCCGTTTCATTTTGGATCGGAGCTGAACGGGGATCTGGCGAATTGCGACGGGAACCATCCCTACGGGACGAATACGCGCGGGCCGGACAAGAATACCACGGTGCCTGTGGGCTCGTATCCGGCGAACCCGTGGGGGTTGTACGACATGCACGGGAATGTGTGGGAGTGGTGCCAGGACGAGTACGGTCCATACGCTCCCGGGGATCAAACCGATCCCGTTCAATTGCCAAAACAGTCAAAAGATAGTCGTCGTGTCCTCCGTGGTGGCGCCTGGGACGGCTACGCCAGGTACTGCCGCGCGTCGGACCGCAGCAGGATCACGCCCAACTTCCTTAGCAACTACGTTGGGTTCCGGGTCTGTTTCCGCCTGGGCTAAGCGTGTTGGTCGGGTCGAGGTATGGGAGACCCGACGGAGGCGGCGTTATGTCGCGTCTCCCATAACTTTGACCCGGCCGCCAAAAGCAAGAGTCGGAATGACCCCGGCAGGGGTCACAGCGATTAGCCGGTGGTTGAGCGTAGCTCTACCACCGGTGGCGGCGCCGGAGGCCATGACGTAACCACGAATGGACCCCGTGGCGGCGGAAACCAGGTGGAGGCTGGGGGTTAAGGTGGTTGCCACCGTAAACCGGTGGTAGAGCTGCGCACAACCACCGGCTAATGGCTTCGACCCCTCCGGGGTCGTTTTGTTCATCGTATTCACGTTATCGTCATCCCCCGGTGTGTCGCTTCGCTCTACCACCGGAGCGGCGCCGGGGGCCATGACGTGACCACGATTTGACCCCGCGGCGGCGGAAACCGGGGTAGGCGGGCGTCGGAGGGTTGAGGTGATTGCAACCGCCACCGGTGGTGTCGCTTCGCTCGACCACCGGCTAATCGCTTCGACCCCTGCCGGGGTCGTTTTGGTCATCGTATTGACGTTATCGTCGCCCACCGGTGGTGTCGCTCGCTCGACCACCGGCTAATGGCTTCGACCCCTGCCGGGGTCGTTTTGGTCATCGTATTCACGTTATCGTCACCCCGCGGTGGTGTCGCTTCGCTCGACCACCGGCTAATCGCTTCGACCCCTGCCGGGGTCGGGCGGGTGAGGTCGCTTCCAGCCCCTCACTTCTTCGGTGTGTAATACCGCAGGCTGATGTCGGCGACTGGCGTCTCGGCCGATGGCGTGAAGGAGACGGTTTCGGTCTCGGCTCGCTCGGCCGTTCCACCTTTCACGACAAAACCGCGGGCTCCGTCGGACCCCTTCGCCCGCCCGCGGAGGTCGGCTTGCAGCGACTTCAACGACTGCGGCTTCACACCCGTCGGACGGGTTCCCCCCCGCGTTCTGGCGATGGCCAGCGCGTTGGAGTCGCCACCGAGTACCAGATCCGATGGGGCTCGCGAACTCATGCTGCCGTGATACACCACCAGCCGGAATGTCCCCGCCTCCGCACCATACCGGACAACATCCGGGTCCGGTTCGTCCGGCTTCTGAACGCGGAACGGAACGGCCATGTCGGCTTCCATCTGGAACCCACGGACAGTCACCTCCGCCCCCGGGCCGAGAACCCACTTCCGGCAGGCCAGCGGGGCGGCCCGCTCCTGGTATAGCGTGTTCTCACCATTCACCAGCAGGACCACCGCGTAGGTTGCCGTGCCGGGGTTGGTGAGCACGAACTCGATCCGGTCGTCCGCCTTGGGCTCCGGGACGGTGTTCCCTGTCACGGTGACCGGCTTTCCGTTATACAGCACCTTCCAACGTACTGGAGAATCGGCGAGCGGAGTGAACGGGGGCGGACACGCACCCGCTGGCTCCGAAGCGGATGCGTTCAGAGCACCTTCGATTGCTTCTGCACGGCGAGTCTCGGCGTCTGGTGGGGCCTCGCCAGCGATCAGGGCTTTCTGCCTCGCTGCGCTCACCGAGAAACTGTAGCCAGCCTGGGCCAGTGTCTCCGGGTCAATCGGGGCCGTGACATCTCCGGGCACATCCTCCATCGCACCTGTCTTGTCGAAGACCTGGAGCCGAACCGTCACCGTCTTGAGGTCCGTCGCCAGCGTCGCCACCCCGGTCACAAACCCGCTCGGCTCGACCTTGTCCCGGCTCCAGGCGAGATCGAACTTGCGGGTGAAGAAGGCTTTACGCCCATCGACCGTGAGATGATTCGCCGAGGTCATTTTCTCCCGCTCGACGAACTCACTGGCCTTGTCGATGATCCCAAACCGCTCGTCGGTGTTCGCCAGGATCAGGGCGACCTCGGTCTTGTGGGCCAGGCTCATGTTCAGGTCGCCGACATCGCCCGGGGGGTTGTCGCCGCGACGGACCAGGAATTTCAGCACCCCGACGTTCGTGAACCCCTTCTTTTTCAGGTGAGCAAGCACGGCCGGGGCCTTGTCCTGGAGTGCCGCCGCCAGCGGGTTCGGGTCGGATTGGGCAACGGCGGGATCAGTCCCCACCAGGATAGCGGTGGCGGCCAGGGTGATCATGCGGGTCATGGGCTTTCCTCCAGACGAATCGTGTCTCTGGGGAGGTATGCGTTTTCCGCCGCGGGGTCGGACACTCCTGATCCAGAACCCGCCTCATCCAGGAGCCCGCAGAGGGTGTCGCATCCCANNGGACAACCTTATCGGGTTCATGTTTCAGGGTTTCGCCGGAAGCCGGCTCCACCCTGGGCTATTGTCCGCCGACCCTTCGGGGCGAAATCCCAGACCAACTGCTGCCGGTCGCCTATCAGGTCACTCATCGGTCGGCTGGGCAGTTGGGAATGACCCGAGGACGGAGACGGTATCGCAGATCCCTTCCAGCGCGGTCAAGGCCTTGCGGATCTTGAGATCTTCCCGGTGTCCCTCGAAGTCGACGAAAAACACATACTCCCCTTTTGATTCCCGGTACGGAAATGATTCGATCCAGGTCAGATTGATTTTGTGTCCCTTGAACACGGCCAGCACGTCTGCAAGTGAACCCGGTGTGTGGCTGATCTGGAACATCATCGCTGTCTTGTCGTGGCCGGTCTTGCCGCTGTCTGCCTTGCCAATCACGGCGAAACGGGTCTCGTTGAAGGTCGAATCCTCAATGTTGTGATAGAGCACCCGAATTCCGTAGCGGACTGCCGCCTGTCGGCTGGCGACCGCGGCCACGTGCGGTTCGTTCTGGACCAACCGGGCGGCATCGGCGGTGCTCGATACCTCGTGCAGAGAGGCATGAGGGAGGTTCTTGCTCAGCCAGTTGCGGCACTGGCTGAGGGCCTGGGCTTTGCTGTACACCCGGCGGATTTCGGTCTGCTCGCAGTTGGCCAGAAGGTGGTGGTGGACCCGGAGTCGAATCTCCGAACAGATCTGGATGTGCGGCATCCGGATAAACATATCCAGGGTGTCGGTGATCCGTCCGTCGGTCGAGTTCTCCAGCGGGACAACACCGTAATCGGCGTGGCGTCGATCGATCTCCTCGAACACAGCCGCGATGTTCGCCGTGCGGAGATACGCCATTGCCTCGCCGAACCGCTCCAACGCAGCCAGGTGGCTGTAACTGTATTCCGGCCCGAGGAATGCGATCTTCTGGACCTTCTGGAGCGCTCTCGATCCGCTGATCAACTCCCGGAAAATCGCACGGATCGTCACCTCTTCCAGCGGTCCCTTGTTACCGGCCAGGACGTTATTGAGAACTTCTTCTTCCCGGGCCGCCGAGAACACTTCCCCGCCCTGTTCCGTCTTGACTTTGCCGATCCGTGCGGCCACGGCTGCACGCTTGTTGATGAGATCGAGGATCTGGAGGTCGAGTTTGTCGATCTGGACGCGCAAGGCCCGGAGGTCGGCACCGGTCTTGTCGTCCCCGGGCGATGGGACCGAGTTATCGTTTTTGCGCGTCATGTGTGAATGACCAAACGGCAGGGTGGATGTTTCGCAGAGAATGTACCGGTGGGCTGGGNNCCGAAGCGAGAAGAAGGCCGATCGCAATCCCCTCACTGACAGATGGTTGCTTTGCTCCTGCCAGAACGGCAGCGGCAGCAGGCTCCCTCTCATTTCGGTGGGCACTCCAGTGCTAACTGGTCGTCGCAAGTAATTTTCCTGAACAGTTTTACGATCGAACTGAGGGCGAACATCGGCCTGCGGTACGAATCTTGCTAAAAAATCGTATCGACGCGAATCTCCATCCGGTGTTCTCGAATCGAACTGGTGACAACTGAACCGGCCCACGGCTGTCCGGACCCTAATCGTTTGAAACACCGACCTCTGGTCCTGTAAACTCACGATAGCGGATCCAGGTCGTCGGCCGAAGTTAACTCTTTACAAACCAGGAGCGCGGACATGGCGGAAGAAAAAATTATCGGGATTGACCTGGGGACCACCAATTCCGTGGTCGCAGTCATGGAAGGGAGCGAGGTCAAGGTGATCCCCAACCAGGAGGGGAACCGGCTGACCCCAAGCGTTGTCGCATTTACCGACAAGGGTGATCGGCTTGTCGGGGATCCAGCCAAGCGCCAGGCAATCACCAATCCCAAGCGGACAGTCTACTCGATCAAGCGGTTTATGGGCCGCCGGCACAACGAGGTCGAGAGCGAAGAGAAGCTCGTCCCGTACAAGGTCGTTGGCGGACCCGCGGATCTGGTGAAGGTGGACATCGACGGGAAGTCGTTCACCCCCCCCGAGATATCGGCGATGGTTCTGCGCAAGCTCAAGGAGGCGGCCGAGGCGTACCTCGGGCACACTGTCCGCAAGGCAGTGATCACCGTTCCGGCGTACTTCAACGACTCCCAGCGCCAGGCCACCATCGACGCTGCCGCAATCGCTGGATTTGACACCGATTATGAAATCCGTGCCAAGGACGGTAAGGTCGTCAAGCAGCGAATGCGAATTATTAACGAGCCGACCGCCGGGGCTCTGGCGTATGCCCTCGACCGCAAGAAGGACGAGAAGATCGCGGTCTTCGACCTCGGCGGCGGAACGTTCGATATCTCGATTCTGGATGTTGGCGATGATGGAGTGTTCCAGGTTCTTTCAACGAACGGCGACACCCACCTCGGTGGGGATGACTTCGACCAGGTGCTGATGGACTACATCGCCGATGAGTTCCGCAAAGAGAACGGAATCGATCTGCGAAAAGATCCGATGGCCATGCAGCGGCTGAAGGTCGCCGCCGAGCAGGCCAAGAAGGATCTGAGCCAGCAAGCGAACACGGATATCAACCTGCCGTTCATCACGGCCGACGCGAACCGCAATCCGCTTCACCTGGTCCGGTCGATCACGCGCAACCAGTTCGAGCGGATGGTGGATCACCTGATCGAGCGGTGCAAGAAGCCGGTCCTGACGGCTTTGCAGGACGCCCGGTTGAAGGCCAGCCAGATCGACGAGGTCGTCATGGTGGGGGGGATGACCCGGATGCCGCGGGTGCTGCAACTGGTCAAGGAAATCTTCGGAAAGGAAGGGCACCGTGGGGTGAACCCAGACGAGGTGGTGGCCATCGGCGCAGCCATTCAAGGGGCACAACTCCTCCTTGGGGCAGCAGCCGATATCCAACTACTCGACGTGACCCCGCTCACACTCGGGATCGAGACTCTCGGCGGCGTGCTGACCCCGATGATTCCGAAGAACACCACCATCCCGTCCAAAAAGAGCGAGGTGTTCACGACCGCCGCCGATGGTCAGCCGTCAGTCGAGGTCCAGGTCTTTCAGGGCGAGCGGCCGATGGCGTCCGACAACAAGCGGATTGGCCAGTTTCACCTGGATGGCATCCCGCCGGCCCCGCGTAACACTCCTAAGATTGAGGTCACATTCGACCTTGATGCAAACGGTGTACTCAGTGTTTCGGCCAAGGATCTGGGGACTGGAAAGCAGCAATCGATTCGCATTGAGGGATCGTCTGGGCTGTCCAAGGACGAAGTCGAGAAGATGAAGCGGGACGCCGAACTCCACGCCGACGATGACAAGAAAAAGCGGGAGTTCGCCGATGCCAAGAACGAGGCAGAGAACAAGATCCATACGATCGAGAAATCCCTCACGGACGCGGGGGACAAGGTCAGCGAGGCCGATCGCGCTCCGGTGAACCAGGCGATCGAAAAGGTGCGAGCCGCGATCAAGGGGAACGACCTGGCGGTCCTCAAGGCAGCGACCGCCGAACTGGAGACGACCTCCAACGCAATGGCCCAGCACATCTACTCGAAGGCGGGCGCGTCTGGCGGCACGCCAGGCGAACCCCCCACTCCAGGAGGCGGAGCCGACAAGAAGGGCGGTGGGGACGACGTGATTGATGCCGAGTACGAGGTCAAAAAGTAAGGCAGGCAGCGGGATCTGGGTGCCACGGGCGGCTAGTCCGCCCGTGCGACACCTTCACGGGCGGACTAGCCGCCCGTGGCACCCAGAAGCGTGCGATGCCTTCACGAGCGAAGTGGCCACCCGGTGGCACACACAATCCTGGTCGGTCAGTTCCGGCCGTCTCCATAACCTGGCTCTCCAGACGACACCCAGGTCCGGAAAAACGCCCACGGGAAAATCCCCGTGGGCGATTCCGTTGTTCCGGTTGCAAACCCCGTCGAGTTGATTACGTTGTAGGAAGGTGAACCCCACACCCGGGGGTGCAACTCGTCCGCATTGTGAGAACCACCATGTCCACTGCGACCCCACCCAAACCCGGTCCCGACCGTGAGCCGAAGGCTCCTCCCGATCTCCTCGGACCACCGGAAGAGGAGTTCTGGGAGAGTTACAACAAACGGCTCGAATTCCCGATCTCAACCGTCGCTGCGGTTCTGTACCATGTCATCGTCATCGCGGTCCTGGTCGCTGCGGGCAGATGGCTGCTCAAGGATCCGGACAGGTCGGCGGTTCCGATAACGCTGGTCAATCTCGAGGGGTTTGACGCATCGGGAATGGGCTCGCAGGGTTCTGGCGGCGAGGATGATCCACTGGCAATCGGAAGCAATGATAAACTGAAGGACCAATTGAAGGATAAGCTCCCGACCCCCGACGATCTTCCGGACGTCTCGATCGCCGACCTCCGCAAAATCCTTGATGACAACGGCAACACGCCGATCTCGAAGTCGAACGCGGGTGCCTACAAGTTCCTCGACGACAAGCTCAAGCAGAAGATGCTCGGCTCTCAGAAGGGGGCTGGGCCTGGGAGTGGAAAGGGGTACGACGGGACATCTGGATCAGGGCCTGGTGGAAACGGGGCCGACTCGACACGGGCCAGGACGCTCCGCTGGGTTCTCCGGTTCAGGGTGAGCGGTGACGACTACGTGGCCCAGCTCGCCGCGATGGGGGCGGTGATCATGGTCCCTCTTCCCCCAGAAAACGAGAAGTGCCTCTTCATTGCCGACCTGAAGAACCCAACCTCACGGATGGCGACAGACAGCGACTGGAGTCGCCTCGGCAACCTGGTCAAGTTTAGCGACACCCGGCCAGAATCGGTCCGGGAGGTGTGCCGGATTCTGGGAGTGAAGGAGAACGCGAAGTCGTTCTGGGCGTTCTTCCCCAAAGGGTTCGAGGAGGATCTCACTCGGAAAGAGCAGAACTACCGGAACCGGCGGGCGGAGGACATCGAAGAGACCATCTTCAAGGTCATCACCCGTGCAGGGGGCTACGAGATCGTGGTCGATGAACAGACGGCGAAACGGTAGCCATAAGTAGGCAGCTAGTAGCTAGTAGCTACTAGCTACTAGCCAGACAAGCACCGGAGCAAGGTGGTTATTCCCAGGACAAGCTACAAGCTACAAGCTACAAGCTACAAGCTATTTCTTTGACTTTACCTGAGCCAGTATTTTGTGGACCCCATTCCCCTTGGCGGCGTCCAGGATCGCCGTGTGGATGCCCCAGGGGACGTTTCCATCCAGGTCGAGAACCATTTCCCGGCGGCCCGTCTTCTCGATGAGTTCCTTCATCTTCTCCGCAAGTTGCTCGATTGGGACGGCGGTTTTTTCGAGCATGATGACCGGTTTATCGTCGTCCATCCGGGCGATCACGACAAAGACCCGGTCCTTGATCTGGTCGAATTGAACTTTCGGAATCTTGCTTGCCTTGTCTTGCGGAGCGTCCTGGGGGACGGCGATGGCTCGCTCAAGCGATTCATATGTGATCGTGAGAATAAAAAAGATCAGAAGGACAAGGCAGACATCGATCAGCGGATTCATATCGAGGTGGCTATCGTCAGGCCCCTCGGCAGGGGGCAACTCCAGTTCGGCTGCCACTTCCTCAAACAGGGGGTGGGCGTCCAGAGGAACCCACTTCGCGTCAGTTGGTCCCTTAACCTCGTCGGTTGGGAGCCAGATTCCGTCTCGCAACCCAGCCATCACCTCCGTCGCGGAGGGAAGAGAGACGATCGCGGGGGAGCCTTCCTGTCGAACTTGCCAGGTGGACATGAGCGGCCACTCACCAGAGTGAATGTGGATGGAATTTCAGTACAGGGTCTTCCCCAGGAACTCGCTGAGGCTGTCCCATTCCAGGAGCAAGCATCGGTCTAACGGGAGGGCGAGGCTCCTGCCGAGCGTGAGTGGTCCAACTCGGCAGGAGCCTCGCCCTCCCATTCATACGTTCAGTCGTCCTTCTTTAGATGCGACAACCCCAGCGAGTTCCTGTATTAGAGCGGATTGCTCCGTGACTGGCAGGCTAGTTTTTCGGCTTCGGAGCGTCATTGACCGTCGCCACGACCGAGTTAATCAATTTCTTATCCAGCCTCTTTTTCAGCTCCCGTTCCAGCTCCATCACTCGCTCGCTTGGGAGATCCTTGGCACAGGCAATCCGGATTTCCGGCGGACGGGTCAGACCCACGAGCAGGGCGTCCAGTGCTGTAATGGCAGCTTCCGGGTTCGGCAATCGAGAGTATTCCGGCTTCGGTGCGAGTTTCCCGACACGAACGGAATAAATCACCGTGTCTGCACTGGCCTTCTCGACGTTCATCGTGATCGCATCAGGGTCGTTCGTCAGCTCCCCGGCGTAGCGCATGTCCGGCACATCGACCGGGGAAAGAGCCCCCGTTGCCGAGATAATGATGAAGAAGACGAGGAGCACCATGCTGATATCGATCAGTGGGATCATATCCACATCGTCATCATCTTCCTCATGCCGACCGGTGCGGAACTCGGCACCCTCGTGCTCGGGAAGCTCGACTGGCACCGCTTGTGGACCACCTTCTACCGCGGTCGGTGGCGGTTGCGAGATGTAATCCGCGAAGAGCTCCCACTCTGCGAGTTTCTTCCACGGGTCGGTGCCTCCGGCGGCACGGAGCATGTCGGCCGCGCCGAGCCGACCCTGCTGGGTCCAGTCCGCCACGACCTGATAGGGAACCTGCCGGTACACCGTATTAGCCACGACGAACCAGACATCGAACGCTTTGGGAGGTTTGGCCACGGCTGGTAATCCGGGTGGTTTGATTCGCTTTGGCGATCGACAGATAAATGAACAACCACGTTGGTACAGCCAGGCCTGGACCGCCACAGAGGGCGGTACCTGCCCAAGACTGGTTGGGTCCGCCCACTGATGGCCTGGTTCGGCTCAGAACCCGCCCCCGGTCGAGATGGGCGCAACCTACTCGCGGCGCCCCTCACTGCGTCCACGGGCGGGCGGGCGGTCTCTGTCGCGGTCTTTCTCCCGCTCCTTTTCCTTCTCTCGTGGATCGGGATCGAGGAGTTTTGGATCCTTCTTGTAATTGGTCACGAGTGTGACCAACTTTTGACCGGCTGTCTTCACCTTGATGTCGAACTTGCCGATCCACTCCTTGAAGAGGACGTGGCTGAACACCAGCGGAATGGCGGTGAACAGTCCCAATGCCGTGGCGAACAGGGCGAGCCCGATTTTGCTGGAGTGCCCGCCGATATCCTTGGCTCCCCCCTCCTTTGCCGACCTGCCAATCGCATCAAACGTGTTGATCATCGAGATGACGGTGAAGAACAGACCGACCATGGTGGCGATCTTGGCGATCGCCAGAATCGGGGGGAGAAGGAAATGGAGCCGTGGAGTGATCTCCAGTTCGGCCTCGTTCGCCATGCTTCGCCGCATGGCTGCGGCCCCCTGGTCGGCGGCCTCCAACCCGGCGATGTAGAGTCGGCTGGGGATCAGGCCCTTCTCCTCCTTGCACATCTCGATCGCACCCTTCACGCCACGCTTGCGGAGAGTGTCTTGAAAGACCGGCAGAAACTCGTCCATGTCGGTCCTGGCCGACAGATTCAGCATGATCCGCCACCCAACCAGCGCGGCGGCGACCAGGGACATGATGACCAACGGGAGGGCGAAATACCACTCGCCGAGGAAGAAGTCTGAGACCGCTTGCATGCGGGGTCACCGGGACGGGAAAAGACCTGGGGTCAAAGCCTGTATGGCTACCTTTATCAATCCCGGACAGCAGAGCAAGGAATCTGTTGGCGATATTGCCAGGTCCGAGGGTAGTCGGTCGGAATACTCAAGCGATTCATCCCGGAGAACCAATGCAACCAGCGGGGTGGGTCTTGGCCGACAACTCGCGGGTCGAACTTGGAGAGTGCTCTCGATATCCGTGAGTCGATTGTGCGCCGGTCCCAGGCGGGGTAGAATGTAGAAAGAATTCGAGCCGTACTACGTTCGAGGGCTTCGCAGGAGGTGCCGTATGACCACACTCCACCGTCACCCCGGTTGATTCACGTTCGGCGACCGGTAAAGCCTGTGGAAGTCATTTTCGAGCCCACTACCCCGCTCCGCGGGACGATCACCGATGGCCCCCTGATTCCGGTCGGCCGTCCCCTGAACCGAGTGGATCTCGACTTCGAGCGGGCTGCCTCAGCCGGGCCGCGATTGCATTCACAGAGGTCTTGCCCCGACAGTGTGATATGATCTAATAGAAGAAGCAGAACTCCCGCCGCAACCTCCCGCCATGCCCACTCCTTACGGGGCCGACAAGTGACAACCCCCACCCACCGCCATCGAATCGGCATTACGCGCCGTGAGATCCTCCAGGTCGGCTACTCCGGGTTGCTTGGCCTCGGGCTCACATCAGTCGCACGGGCGACCGCTGGGCAATCCCCGGGATCAAAGTCGGGGCCGAAGTCCGTCATTCTGGTGTTCCTGACAGGCGCGGCCAGCCAGCTCGAAACCTTCGATCCCAAACCCGATGCCCCCGCCGAAATCCGTGGTGAATTCGCTTCGGTCGCAACCCCAGTTCCAGGTCTGCGGGTGTGTGAACATCTCCCGAAGTTAGCTACACTGGCCAACACGTACAGCGTGGTCCGGACCTTTGCCCACAAGGACAATAACCACACCGCAGCCACCCACCATCTGATTACCGGAGCCCACCAGCCGGGCGTTCGATTCGACAAGCCGCTCTCCCGGGACGACTGGCCGTGCTACGCGGCAGGGGTGAATTATCTCCGGCCCCGTTCCGATGGCGTCCCCACCGGGGTCACCTTGCCAACCTTCCTCGCCGAAGGGCCGCTCGTGTGGCCGGGTCAGCATGGCGGTTTCCTTGGCCCCCGGCACGACCCCTGGCAAATCAACCAAGATCCGAACAAGGCCGACTTCAAGGTCGACAACCTCAACCCGGTCGCGGGGCTGGATGTCGAGCAGTTGAAGGACCGTGTTGCCTTGCTGGATGCGGTAAACGGTCAGCGGAGCGCGCTGGCTGGAACCATCGAAGGGCGGCGTTTGACCGACCAGCAGAAGCAAGCGGTTTCGATCCTGATGTCCGGGAAGGTCGCAAAAGCGTTTGACATCAATCAGGAGCCGGCCGCAGTCCGCGACCGTTACGGTCGGCACATGTTCGGCCAGTCGCTGTTGTTGGCCCGGCGGTTGGTCGAGGCCGGGGTGTCGGTGATTCAGGCGAACATGGGCCGTGTCCAGAACTGGGACCACCACGGAAACATCTTTCCGTCGCTGAAGAAGATGCTCCCACCGCTTGACCAGGCGGTGGCCGCGCTCCTCGGTGACCTGTCGGCGAGTGGCTTACTCGATGAGACAATGGTGGTAGTGATGGGTGAGTTCGGCCGGACTCCGAAGATCAGCAACGCTGGCCGGGATCACTGGGCTCCGTGCTTCAGTGGGCTCTTCGCCGGGGCAGGGGTCAGGGGCGGGCAGGTGATCGGGAAGTCGGACAAGGTGAGCGCCTACCCCTTGACCACTCCGTACTCCCCGGATGATCTCGGGGCGACCGTCTACAGTGTTCTCGGGGTGAATCACGAGACCGAACTCCGCGACCGGCTCGACCGCCCAGTCCAGCTCAACCGTGGCCAGGTCATCCGCCCGCTCTTTACCGGAGCGCCGGGGTGACCCCCATCCAGGAACCCACAGAGGCAGTCTCATTCCAGGTGCAATTATCGGTCTAACGGGAGGGCGAGGCTCCTGCCGAGCGTGAGGGTGGTCCAGCTCGGCAGGAGCNNGTCTAATCGTCTTTCCGTAGATGCGACAGCTTCTGCGGGTTCCTGTACCAAACCGGGCATTCAACCGCTGATCATCGCCGCAAACCCAATCTCCTCAAGCTCGTGGCGGAAACTCCTGGTCTGATCCGCGTTCAAGTTCAAGTTCGGAAGTCGGACGCAGCCGAGGTCGATGCCACGCACCCTCATCACCTCCTTCGCTGCCGCGAGGAAGCCGTACCGGATCATCAGCCCGATGAGTCGGACCGATTGGAATTGCGCGTCCCGGGCCGCTGCAAGGTCGGCGACCCCCACGGCAGCGATGATCCGGTGGTAGAGCGGGGCCGCGAAGTTATAGGTGCTCCCGACCGCCCCCTGGGCACCGAGCACCCAGGCCGCGAGCATGTACTCGTCGAACCCCCAAACCACATCGAACCCCCCATCGCGGAGTCGGAGGAGTCGCTGAAAGGCCATCAGATCGGAATTGGTAAACTTGAGCCCAGCAAGGGTGGGGATCTGGTCCGCGGCAGTCTCCAAGAACTCTGGCATCGGGAACGAGACACCTGTCATCGACGGGATGTCGTAGAAGTAGAACGGCGTTGACGAGGCCGCAGCAGCCAGTTCCGCACACCAGCCGACGAGGGCATCGATTGACCTTGGCTTCACATAACTCGGTGCCACCGTGGCAATTGCCGCTGCTCCAACGGCCTCGGCGTCGGCTGCGAGTTGTCTCGCTTCCGCCAAACTGTTGGAACCCACATGGACGAGGATCCGCAAAGAGGTTCCGCGGGCAACCTCCAGCCACCGCCGGGCCAGGGCCATGCGCTCGGGGATGGTGAGGGAGCTAAACTCGCCCGTGGTCCCACCAACGAACACCGCTTGAAGACCATCAGCGAGGAGAGTTTCGGCCACTCGCTCGACGGCTGCCAGGTTCAGAGCCCCCCCTGAATCGAAAGGGGTCAGGACGGCGGGGACGAGTCCGGTGATTGGGTGAGGGGTGTGTTTGGGCATGGGAGGGTGGGAATTCGGGGCGCGGGATCGTGCTGCCCGAGTTGTACGAACCCACGGATGGAGTTACGAGAGGCGACGGGAAACGCGGAACGCGGAACGC
>PLDW01000321.1:90246-91349 GCA_003136315.1 Gemmataceae bacterium
TGAACACTGAACACTGAACACTACCACACAACCTTATTCCGACCGGTCCGCTTGGCCTGGTAGAGCTTTTCGTCGGCAGCGCGGAGGAGGTCTGTTGGGGTCATGTCCGAATCGTCAGTGAGGGTGGCCACACCAACGCTGATGGTCAGTTTGAGTGGGGTTGTCTCGAATCGGAACTGGTGGTTGGCGATCATCTCGCGCAGACGCTCGGCAGCGACGACAGCATCCGGTTCCGACGTTTCCACCAAGACCATCGCGAATTCCTCGCCCCCATACCGGGCGAAGAGATCTTCCTTCCGGACTGTCGCGCGGATGCNNTCGTTGACGGTCTTGAACCGGTCAATGTCGAACATGAGAACCGACAGTGGTCGACCGTGTCGTAGCGAACGCGCGACTTCGCGGTCGAGGAATTCGGTCAGAGCCCGTTGGTTGTGAATCCGCGTGAGCCCATCCTGGATGGTCAGCCGGTAGATCTCCTCGTGGTACTCCGCCTCGATGTTCCCCCCGGCCAGATAGCGGTAGATGCAGTTCCCAACGCGGAGGTAATCCCCATCCTGAAGATGCCAGGACGNNTCTAACTGCTGATCGTTGACAAAAGTCCCGTTTGTGCTTCCGAGGTCGTCAACGAAATACCCATCTGGAGAGGGCTCGATCTTCGCATGTCGGCGAGAGACGGAGTTATCCTGAATTCGGATGTCGGTATCATCTCCGCGGCCAACAACAACGGCTCTGTCGCTGAGTGTGTAGCGGCACCCCATTGATGCCCCGGTGGGGTAAATGTGGACCAGACACGCTTCGCGTGTGGTGCTGGAGACCAGACGCTTGGGCGTCGTGATCCAAGTTTCGGCGACTTTCTCGGCCATGTGTCCCATCCGACCTCGGATTGCGGTGTGGGCAAGCGCGAGGGAGTGTTCATGTCCACTCTAGGTCACGATTTTGGTTCGGCCAAACAGCCCCCTTCGGGATTCTCCCCGCTGGCTGGATGAGCCCGCTGATGCAGGGTTGGTTGGCGGGTCCGAGGTGTTCCCAGCAAACGAGTTATGGCGATTCAGGAGGTGTACTTGGCGATTTCACCCTGGGCTAAGGACCACCGGACAAAACCC
>PLDW01000098.1 GCA_003136315.1 Gemmataceae bacterium
ACGCCCTGGGCTACTGTCTGACGTCCCTTCGGGACTCAAAACCTCGGCTTTGGGGCGAACCCGACCGGTTACACCCAAATGACACTGGGCGGATCGAGTACGCCGTCTACCCTGACCGGGTGTATCGCTGCGCTCAACCACCGGCTGGCTGTGAGCCCTCCGGGTTCGGTTCAACCGATGCCGACTCGCCTGCCTGCGGGTCGGGCTGCTTGACCGGTTTCTTGGCAACGGCCCACCCGACCGACTGGATCACCGAGAAGAAAACGGGGGTCAGGAAAATCCCGAAGAGGGTCACGCCAAGCATCCCACTGAACACGGCCACCCCCAGACTCTGCCGCATCTCCGCACCAGCTCCGGAGGCGATCACCAGCGGCACCACGCCGAGGATAAACGCGAAGCTGGTCATCAGGATTGGCCGCAGACGCTGTCGGCTTGCCTCGATCGCTGCTTCCTGTCTCGTCATCCCGTCTTCCTGACGCTGCTTGGCGAACTCGACGATCAGGATCGCGTTCTTGCACGCCAATCCCACCAGCACGATAAACCCAATCTGCGTGAAAATGCTCACATCCTGCCCGGCGATGTTCACCCCAATGATCGCGAACAGCAGGCACAGCGGGACGACCAGGATCACAGCGAGCGGGAGTTTCCAGCTTTCGTATTGAGCAGCGAGCACCAGGAACACGAACACCACTGCCAGCCCAAAGGCGTAAATCGCTGTGTTACCTGCCTGATTCTGGAGGTACGTCAACTCTGTCCAGTCGAACGCCATCGACTGGGGCAGATCCCGGGCAGCGATCTGCTCCATAAGCGGGACCACCTCCCCGGTACTGGTACCAGGGGAGGTCGTCCCGGTGATCGCGGCGGCGGAATACATGTTGTACCGCTGGACCGCAACCGGACCGCTGGAGTCCCGGATACTCAGAACGGCAGAGAGTGGCAGCATTTGCCCCTGGCTGTTGCGAACCTGAAGCTGACGGATGTCCCGGGCCTGATTCCGGTATTGTGGGTCGGCCTGAATATTCACCTGCCAGTTCCGCCCAAACTCGTTAAAATTATTCACATAATAAGAACCAAGGTTATACTGAAGCGTGTTGAATACATCACCCACTGACAGTCCCAGAGCCTGGCACTTGGTCCGGTCGATATCAAGGTACAGCCAGGGCGTGTCAACGCGAGAACTGTTGGCCAGACCCTGGAGGCCTGGAGTCTGGTTCCCGTCGGCGACGATTTGGTCGCTCGCCCGTTGGAGGTCGCCGAGCCCCATGTTGCCGCGATCCTCGATCACGATCTTGAACCCGCCGGTTGTCCCCAGCCCTTCAATCGGCGGTGCCCCGAACACCGACACGAGCGCTCCGCGAATCTCCTTGCGACACTTCTGCTCCAGGGACGTACTGATCGCAGCAGCAGTCTCATCGTCCCCGGGCCGGTCCGCGAACGGCTTGAGCATGATGTACATCGATCCGAGGTTCGGGGCGTTCGCGTTGAGGATCAGCGACTGCCCGGAGATCCCGACCGTGTGCGCGACCCCGGGGGTGTCCAGCGCCATCTTCTCGATCCTGGCCATCACTCTCTGAGTTCGCTCGACAGCGGCCGAGTCCGGGAGCTGGACATTCAGTAGCAGATAGCCCTTGTCTTGCTGTGGGACGAAGCCGGTCGGAGTCGTGGTGAACTCATGGTAGGTCAGGCCGAGCAGCCCGGCATAGACGAGAAGTACCACCAGACTGACCCGAAGAAGCCGACCGACCGCCCCGGCGTAGAAATGTGTACTTGCCTCAAACCCACTGTTGAATTGCCGGAAGAACCATCCGAAGACCCTGTCGAGCACTCGGGTCGGGAAATCTTTGGGAGCGTTCCGCGGTTTCAGAAGGATGGCGGCGAGGGCTGGGCTAAGAGTCAATGAGTTGAATGCAGAGATCAGGGTCGAGGTGGCGATTGTAACGGCGAACTGGCGGAAGAACTGGCCAGTGATCCCACCGATGAATGCGCATGGGACAAAGACCGCGCAGAGCACCAAAGCAATTGCGACCACCGGTCCGGTGACCTCGGCCATCGCCTTGCGGGCCGCCTCACGTGGTTCGTGCCCATGTTCCAGCCACCGCTCGACATTCTCCACCACGACGATCGCATCATCGACCACGATCCCGATTGCCAGCACCAGGCCAAACAGCGTCAGGTTGTTCAGCGAGAAATTCAGAACAGCCATCGCAGCGAACGTCCCGACCACGGCAACCGGGACGGCAACCAGTGGGATGAGCGCAGCCCGCCAGCTCTGGAGGAAGAGGAGCACGACGAGTGCGACGAGGATAATCGCGTCCCGGAGGGTTTTGAACACCTCGTTGACCGATTGACGGATGAACGGAGTGGTATCGTACACGATCTGATAGTCTACCCCCTCCGGGAACCGTTTTTTCAACTCGCTCATCTTTGCATAGACACCATCGGCCGTATCGAGCGCGTTCGCTCCGGGGAGTCCGTACACGGTCAGGGCGACGGATGGCTTCCCGTCCAGTGTGGCCGTCTGGTCGTACTGCTGAGCACCGAGTTCGATCCGGGCCACATCCCGCAGGCGGACAACACTCGTCGCCGGCATGGACGGCATCCCGTTAGTCGTGGTCTGGGTTGTGCTCGCGGAGGAGGACGAACCCCCGCCCGTCGACCCGGACTGGCTACCCCCGCTGGCTGCGCTATTCGCCGTTGTGGCCCCTGGCTGACTCACCTTCACGACGATGTCGGCGAACTCCTCCGGGCTCATCAGCCGGCCCTTGGTATTGATGGTGAGCTGAAATTGCTGTCCCCTCGGGGCGGGTTGCTGGCCGATCTGGCCGGCCGCGACCTGGAGATTCTGCAAGCTGATCGCGGTCACGATGTCCGCTCCGGTCAGGTTCAAGGCTGCCAGTTTGTCACTGTCGAGCCAGGCCCGCATGCTGTAGTCCCGCTGGCCCAGGTAGCCGATCCCTGCGACTCCAGGGAGCCGACCCAATTCATCCCGGATCTCGATCGTTGCGTAGTTACTCAGATACGTGTCCGGATACCGACCATCGGGTGAAGTCAAGTTCACAATCATCAGCGTATTCGGAGATTGTTTCTTGACGTTGATCCCCTCCCGCTGAACCACGTCGGGGATGACCGGAAGTGCGAGCTGGACCCGGTTCTGGACGAGCACCTGGGCCATGTCCGAGTTTGTGCCAAGCTTGAATGTGACGGTGAGAGTGTATGTTCCGTCGTTGGTACACTGGGACGACATGTACATCATCCCCTCGACCCCGCTCACCTGCTCCTCGACCGGAGCCGCGACCGTGTCCTGGACGGTCAATGAGTTCGCTCCCGGGTAGATGGCCGTGACCAGAACCGTGGGCGGAGTCACGTCCGGGTACTGCGCGATCGGCAGGCGGAGAACGGACACAACCCCGGCCAGGGTGATCACGATCGAGAGCACCGAGGCGAAAATCGGTCGGTCGATGAAGAAGTACGAAATCACGTCCGGGCCTCGTCAGCAGAATGATAAAAGGGCAAGGCTCACACGGTCGGTCTGCAGAAATGGCCTGCAGATGACGCATCAGAATGGCCCGCAGATGGCGCAGACTTCGACGCAGATAAAATCGAGATAAAATCCCATTTGGTTCTGATCCGGATTTCATCTGCGTTTGCAGATCTACGTTATCTGCGGGCCATTCTTAGTGATCCGCCGCCACAAGGAGGGGAGGATGAGAGCGAGCAACGCCCCGGTGCAGGCTCCCGCGAGCGTGAGCACAACCGTGGTGTTGAAGGTTCCGCCAGCCGTGGCCCGGGCCGGAACACCAACCCCGAGGTTAGCCAGAGAGTAGCCGACGACCCCGCCCAGAGCCCCACCCAGGACGGCAGACCCACCCCAGCGGATAACCCCTTCCCGGAAGAACTCGCTATCCACCCCCCACTGAATCAAGTTGAAAAAGATCGGAGTGAGGAAGATCCCAAACAGGGTGACCCCCAGCATTCCGCTGAACACCGCGATCCCCAGACTCCGCCGCATCTCGGCCCCGGCACCAGAGGCAATCACGAGCGGGACAACGCCGAGGATAAACGCGAAGCTGGTCATCAGGATCGGCCGAAGCCGCTGCCGGCTCGCCTCGATCGCCGCGTCCCGCCGCGACTTCCCCTCACGACGCAGGACTGTGGCGAACTCGACGATCAGGATCGCGTTTTTGCAGGCCAGACCAACCAGCACGATAAAACCGATCTGGACGAAAATGTCCATCGCCTTGTTGGCGAGCAGCACCCCAGCGATGGAACAGAGCAAGCAGAGCGGGACGACCAGGATCACAGCCAGCGGGAGAGCCCAACTCTCGTACAGCGCAGCAAGCGCCAGGAAGACAAACACGACCGCCACCAGGAAAACGTAGATGGCAGTGTCCCCGGCACGAATCTGGAGGAACATCAATTCGGTCCACTCGACCCCCATCGACCGCGGCAGAACCTCGCTGGCGGCCGCGTTCACGTGTTCGATCGCGTCACCGGAACTCACCTCCGGTCGGACAGCCCCTGTGACCGCCGCGGCCTGGAACAGGTTGTACCGGTTGATCGACACCGGGCCATTCACAGGTCGCAACTGGACCAGGGCTCCGAGCGGGACCATCTCGCCGCCGGCATTGCGAACCTGGAGCAGATTGACATCCTCATTCCGGGATCGATAGTCTCCCTCCGCCTGAATGTTAATTTGCCAGTGGCGGCCGAACTGATTGAAACAACCCGCGTATGCCGATCCGAGATAGATCTGCATCGTCTGGTTCACGTCGTTGATCTGCACCCCAAGGGACTGGACCTTGATGCGGTCGACATCCAGATAAAGCTGCGGGGTGGTCGAGCTGAACTGGGTCAGGCTCCCAACCACGGTTGAGTCGTTCCGGAGCTTGCCGATCACGGCATCAGTCCGCTGCTGGAGGATGTCGAGCCCGAGCCCACTGCGATCCTCGACCATGATTTTGTACCCGCTGGCCACGCTCAGCCCGGGAATCGGCGGTGCCCCGAACACCTTGACATCCGCTTCCTTCACCTCCTCAGCGAACTTGCGACGGAGCTTGGCCATGATCGCGTCGGCGGTCAACTCGGGGCTCTGTCGCTGATCAAACGGATCCAGGACCACGAAGGAGGTCCCGAAGTTGGAGCTGTTCGCCGACATCAGCAAAGACAACCCGGCAGCCGATATGACGTGAGCAACTCCCGGTGTCTTCCGGCAGATCCCGTCCACCTGATTAATGACCTCCTGACTCCGGCGCAGGGATGCGGAATCCGGGAGTTGGATGTTGACGATCACCCGCCCCTGATCCTGGTCCGGCACGAATCCGGTCGGGGCTTTCTGGAACACCCAGTACGTCAGCCCGAGTAAGACCAGGTAAAAGGGGAGCACAACCAGGCTCACGCGGAGGAACCAGCCGATGATCCGGGCGTAGAGCGAGGTTCCAGCCTCGAACACCCAGTTGAACAGCCTGCCGAACAAACTCAGCGGGACAAAAACGGCGTTCACAATCGACCCGACCCAGTTGTGACTCGTTTTCGTGCCCTCATTCGCTTTCATCAGGATCGCAGCGAGGGCGGGGCTCAGGGTCAGCGAGTTGAGCGCGGAGAATACCGTCGAGGCTGTGATCGTGACCGCGAACTGCCGGAAGAACTGGCCAGTAATCCCACCGACAAACGCGCACGGTACGAACACGGCACATAGCACCAGGGCAATCGCCACCACCGGCCCGGTCACCTCATCCATCGCCCTATATGCCGCCTCTCGGGGCTTCAGACCGCGCTCTAACCATCGCTCGATGTTCTCGACAACCACGATCGCATCGTCCACAACAATTCCGATCGCGAGCACTAGCCCGAATAGCGAGATATTATTCAGGCTAAACCCCAGAACGAGCATCACGGAAAACGTGCCGAGGATCGCGACCGGAACGGCGATCAGCGGGATCACCGCAGCCCGCCAGTTCTGGAGGAACACCAGGACCACCACCCCGACGAGCCCAATCGCCTCAATGAGTGTCCAGATCACGTCATCGATCGACTCTCGGATGTACGGCGTGGTATCGTAAGCGATGTTGTACTCGACCCCGTCGGGGAACCGCGATTTTAGATCGCGCATCTTCTGCTGAATCCGCTCGCCCACGTCCAGTGCGTTCGCCCCAGGGAGCAGGTGGATGGCGAGCCCAACCGACGGGCGGCCATCAAATGTCGCCCCATTGCTATAGCTCTGGGCGCCGAGTTCGATCCGGGCCACATCGCGGAGGTACACAATACCGGCCGATGGCCACGGTCCCTCAGCCAGCGAGCCACCGCTCAGCGACTTCGCCCCGACCATTCCACCGGTTGCAGTCGACGGAGTCGCTGCCGTCGCACTCGTGCCGGTTGCGCTCGCGGCAGCGAGATCATTAGCCGTCTGGACGCTGGCTGTCGGTGTGGTGCTCCCCGTGGTGCTCGAACCGGACGTGGTGCTGCTCCCGGAGGTGCTCCCCGTTGACCCGTCGCTCGTGGGTCCGGCTGCGGTCGCGGATGTGGTCGTCGCCCCGCCTGCCACAACACCCCCGGTCGGGGAGGCTGTGGCCGGACCGCTGGTGGCTGGCGAGGACGAACTGGAAGAACTGGTGCTACTACCACTTCCGCCTGAGGAGCTCCCTCCCGATGAGGTTGAACTCTGAGAGCCCGTTGTGGCCGCGGTTTGCCCAGGGATCGGGCTCGTTGTCCCGGAACCCGATCCCCCCGTCCCGCTCCCGGTCGTCCCAGTGGTCGATGGGGTCGACACGGTAACCGGGTTGAAAGTCGACGGCCGAGTCGGCGGACCTGCCTTGATGACGATCTCCCCGAACTGTTCCGGTGTCGTCAGCCGACCGAGGGTGTCGATGGGTAATTGGAACGACAGCCCCGTGGCGATGGGAGGCTGGCCGATCTGGCCCGGTGCGGCGGCCACGCTCTGATTCTGGATCGCGCTCAATACGTCGGAGCCAGTGATGCTCCGGGCAGCGAGTGCCTGGGGGTTGAGCCAGACCCGGATGCTGTAGTCCCGCTCGCCAAAGATGTTGATGTCGGACACCCCATCAATCCGGAGTAGCTCGTCCCGAACGACGATGGTGGCGAAGTTGCTCAGATAGATATCGTCGTATCGATCATCCGAGCAAGTGAACCCAACCACTTGAAGAATATCTGGCGTCTTTTTTCGGATCGTGATCCCTTGCTGCTGAACCTCGACCGGAAGTTGCGGTAATGCCAGGGTGACGCGGTTCTGAACCATCACGAGGGCGGTGTTCAGATCAATTCCGACCTCAAATGTCACGCTAAGAGTGTAAGATCCGTCATTCCCGGATTGTGAGGACATGTACAACATGCCCTCGACCCCGTTCATCTGTTGCTCGACCGGGGCTGCGACCGTGTCGGCGACCACCTGGGCACTCGCCCCCGGGTACGTGATCGACACCTGCACCTGCGGAGGAGTGATTTCGGGGTACTGGGCGATCGGGAGGGACGCCAGAGCGAGCCCGCCGGCGAGGGTGATAATAGTCGACAGGACGGACGCGAAGATCGGTCGGTCGATGAAGAAGCGCGAGAACATCGGGAGCGAATCCTCGGGGCCGTCACGGGGACTTGGAGTGGGGGCCGGCCGCTAGCCGCGATTGGCGGAAGCCAGCGGAGGACCTCACGTCTTCGGGCCGGTCGTAGACGATTGTTGCCCGGGGGTTTTGGCAGGTGTTGCGGACGGGGCACCGGGTATCGGCATCGGCGATTCCTCCGGATCGACCTCCATCTTCGGACGGACCTGCTGGAGACCACCGATGACGATCCAGTCATCCGGCTTGATTCCGGTCCCGGCCGCCGCATCGAACGGCTCGATCACCCGTAAACCGTCATCCTGGAGCGGCCCGATTTTCACCCGGCGATACTCGATTGTGTGTTCCGGAGTGACGACATAGACAAACTTCAGCCCCTGGTCCGAGCCGATCGCCCGGTCGACAACCAACAGGGACTGGCGAGGCTGGCCAAGCGGTAACCGGATGCGGACGAACATCCCCGGGACGATGAGTCGCCGACCGTTCTCCGGTTTCGGGTTCGGGAAGATGCCTCGGACGGAGATCGTACTGGTCGACGGATTAACCACGTTATTCACGAAATCGATAACCCCAATGTGGTGATACCCCTCCTCCCCCTCCAGGGCCATCAGAACCGGAATATCCGGTTGGGTCGCGACGACCGCCCAGGCGGGGGCCAGGCCGAGCAGGAGGCTCGCCTGCGTGTTGATGTCTCGGGGCTTGATGATCCCCGAGTTAATGGCGTTGCGAATCCGAAGGAGGGTCCGTGCATCCAGATCGAAATAAGCGTAGATGGGGTCGACTGACACAATCGTGGTGATGAGTGTCTGGTCCTGGTTGATCAAGTTCCCGGGGGTGTAGAATCGCCGGCTGACCTGGCCATCGAGTGTGGAAACCCCGTGGGTGAAGCTGAGATTGAGTTTGTTTGCATCCAGAGTCGCCTTGGCCGCCTCAAGTTGGGCAGCAGCCTGATCCTCCGTCGCCTTGGCCTGATCCAGTTCCTGCTGGCTGAAGGCATTCTTGGCGAACCCCACCTTGGCCCGCTCGTAGTTCGCCTTCCCCAGATTCAACTGGGCCACGGCCACACCGACCTGAGCCTTGGCCTGGTCCACCAGGGCCTGGTACGGCCGGGGGTCGATCTCGAAGAGGTGGTCACCTTTCTTGATCTCCGCCCCCTCCTTGAATGGCACTTCCAGGAGGTAACCGGTGACCCGCGCCCGGACGCCAACCGACTCGATCGCGTCGGTCCGCCCCGTGTACTCGACGGACTCGGTGACCTCCCGCTGGACGGGGTGGCTTACCGGAATCACCTGCTTGGCCGGGGGTGGCGGGGTGATGGCTTTCCGACAGCCAGCCATGAGTCCGACCAGCAGTGCGGCAAGGGAGATCGCGCTGAGGGCAGTACGGGTGTTCATCGTGGCCAGTCCTTACGAGGCGGACGGGTGGCGGACGGCCCGGTGGGAACGATTTTGCACATTCCCAACGTTTCAGAACGGGCCGCCAGCCGTTGAGAGGCAACGTATGTGTTCAAGGCTGGCAAGAAAAGAGCTTCGCAAGGGAAGTGGATGGGCCAGAGTGCAAGCATAGGGGTCGCCCAACTCCCTGGTCGGACCTCTGTGTCCGGGCTCGGGGCGGCGAACACTTTGAAGTTGAGGAGTCGTCCGGGAACCCCCCCGAGCTTGGGCGTGCGATCCGAATCGTTGGCCTGAGAGACCGCTTCCTTCGACCGGAAATGCCGTGCGGTCATCACGATCCGCATTCCAATTCCGTCGCCTGGGACAAGACTCCGCCAGCCCGTGAGCGAGAGAAATAAACTCATTAAGTTCAAATGCTCGCAACTGACGTTGTCTCGATTTTTTTAGACCGTTCTCGACTTTCTTGCTTGACCAGTCTGCCAGCCGCGGTTAACATCTACATCCATAACCCTGTCGGTCTGCCCCACAACTCTGGACGAACGAGCCCACGGAGTGCTACCATGCCCTTCTCTGCCCTGAGCCGCCTTGTCCATCGCCTCTTCCGGGCACCGACTACCCGACCGATCACCCGGGCCTCATTCAAGCCGACACTGGAAGCTCTCGACCAGCGGGCTATGCCGGCCCTGTTCACCTGAACCGATGCGACCGGGGATAACCAGTACAGTGATCCGTACAACTGGGCGAATACCGCCGGTGTGCTCTCGATTCCCGGCCCGGGGGACGATGTCCTCATCACCAACTTTGCCGGAGGCTCAGGTGGACCCAGCACTGGTGGTGGGGCAGGTGCAGGAGGACCGAGTGGTGGCTCAGCCGACTGCTACGGGATGCAGTCGGACCCAAGCGGGCCGTTTAACTCGATCACGATCACGGCCGGATACACCGGCACTGTGACCGTGACGGGGCCGGTTCAAACCGACGCCTTGTATTTGAACAACGGTACGATTGACCAACCAGCCGGTTCTGGGAGTGACATCACCGTGCTTGGGGGTGCGACACTCAACGACAACACATGGTGGCTCAACCCTGGCTGGGACGGGGGCTCAGATTTCAACTGGACGGGTGGGACACTCGACAGTACCAATAGCGGGGCCACTCTGCACATCAGCGGGGCGGGTACTACTGGTGTGATCAACCCCGTGAACGCGGGAGCCATCTCAACAGGCGATACTCTCAGCATCGAAAATGGTGCATCGGCAACCTTTCAGCCGGGGACATTGACCTTCACAGGTGGAACCGGGTTGGTGGTCACCTCGAATTGCCTGGCTATGGTCGATCCTACTGGTCCAGATGTCACCTTCTCCGCTAACACCGCCGGAGTCGGTGCCCCGAAAAACTGGATCCAAGCCGGTGGGAAAATCACGGTCAACGGTACAGGGACATGGAACGGAGCAAACGTACCCCTGCAGAATGACGGGGGCACCTTCACGGTGCAAGGCGGTGCGACGGCTTCTTTCGTGGGGGCGGTCGGACCCGCCGACCAGGCCGCGTCGTATCGACAAACCGGCACCACCGGGTTGACACTGATCCAAAACGGATCGACAATCCAGGTGGCGAGCGGCATGTATCTCTCCGCAGGTAAACTGGCGACGATTGCCACCAACTCCACTACGCAAGCTAATGCAAAGGTTGACGGAGATCTCACCGATGTCGGGGCTGATATCGTCATCAGTGATAATGCCTACAACCCAGCGGGAGTGACCACTCACCAATACGCAACGTTCGAGGTGACTGGGAATGTCAGATGGTCGGGAGGTACCTTTCGGCCCCATTTGGATGTCCAACCACAAGTTATCGAGGGAGAGACACTGTGGTTGGAAGTGTGTGATGTTTGGCTAATTGATAAGACACTCATTACTTCTAACGGCGCAGCAATTGCTCCCATCAAAACTGCAAACGTTGTTCATAACGAGGGATACCTATTTCCAATCATCGAAGCTATAGGGGGATTCTCTGTCTCAGTCGGCAATAACCCGCCGAAAGTGTGGGGTGCTGGCTTCACTCTGGTCAATTCAACAAACAACCCAGGGGTCGTGTGGAATCTTCTCTACAATTAAATTCAAATGACAAAGAAACGAACTATGCATACGCTCATGATTTTCTTGCTCGTCTTTCCTTTGAGCGGGGCCGAGAGCCTTCGGTTTAAAGGGGTGAAACAGGGTGTGGTAAGCGCAGTCCCACCCGCCGATCTGGCACCTCTACCCCGACCTGCGCAACCACCTCGCCCAGTGCCACGAGTTCGTTGGGTGTATCCTCGTGGCGTTGTGACGGAGGTCACAACGTCCTCGATCACCATCCAGGGGTTCTCATACACCCTCTCGGGAGTGGAGTGTCGATCTCCGTCCCTGACACCTGGCATCAACTACTTATCGGGGAACCCGCTCACTCTCACGATCAATGGAAATTCAATTCAGGGAACATCGATCCTCACATCGACCGAAACTCTCGCGATCACTGGGCTGGATGGGCAGGTCACTACGTTCTGCCGAGTCGACCAACCCCTCCAGCGGTACAAAGCCTGTCCGGCTCTCGCTGCAGGCGGTGTCCTCTCATCCCTCAAGAATCGCTCGCTGTCCTCATGCGACAGCTATCGATTGAGCGATGTTCGTGTGGGGGACGTTGTCGATCTGTGTTGCCTGTCCGGGGGGCGTGGGATTGCCGAGTGCCAGACAATCGGCATCCGACGCAGGCCAGGCGGCCGAGTCCCGCCTGCTTTGGGGGAACCTGCCAATCGGTTGGAAAAGTTTCATGAGATCATGCAGGCAGCTCAGGATCTTGAAGAGAAAGCGGCTGCTCGACTTCCCGACCCGTTTCTTTCGAAGGGCTGTGCTGAACGACGGGCAAAGATCGCTCCAATGCCCCGAGAGGTCATTCTCCGCATTCCAACCAAGATGCCGTGACCCCTCGGGTGAATCCACCTCGGTGGGGTGTCTCTCGTCAGCGGGGTATGAAATCATGAGTGGGAGATCTTCGTTAACAA
Organism: Gemmataceae bacterium; assembly: GCA_003136315.1. Lineage (GTDB taxonomy): Bacteria > Planctomycetota > Planctomycetia > Gemmatales > Gemmataceae > Urbifossiella. The sequence goes on from PLDW01000098.1 coordinate 11,997, forward strand.
AGATATTCGCAATGCGGATGGTCCTGCTATCTGTCGCAGTGAGCTTCTTACTGCGTCAGACACTCTCCTGCAAACTTCAGAACGCACCTGACGCGGCAACGCCTGAGAGCCTGGTGGCGACTGTGCCCCCACTGGAGGTCGCGCCTCCACCCCGGGAGGTCGCGGAGTTGGAGCCAATAATCCAGGGGGTCGTGGTCGAGGTCTCAAAGACCTCGATCAGCCTTCAGGGGTTCTCGGCCTACCTCCACGCGAAAGGGGTGACGAGTATCCAGATGGATGAACGAAACGCATCGGTTGCCATTGGCAATCCGCTCACAATGACGGTCAATGGACGCACTATTACGGGGATCAGGCCCGTAAGTACCCACGAAGCTCTCACGATCACCTCGGCATCCGGGGCAGTCACGACCTTCCGCCGGATCGATCAACCCATCCGGCGGTTCGAGCCGAGCGAAGAACTCGCGGCTGGGGAAATCCCGGTCTTCACTAACGGCCTCCCAATCATCCCATGGCACACCTATCGCCTGGCTGATGTGCGTGTTGGAGATGTGGTGAGGATTGAGTGCTGGCGTGAGGATGGAGTGAATATCTGCGAGAGCATTTGTATAGTACGTCGTCCGGGAGGCCGTATTCCGCCCGCACCCGGAGAGCCTGCCAATCAAAAGATCAAGCATCATGAAAAAATGCAGGCGGCCCAAGATCTTGAGGCGAAAGGAATTCCAATCCCCGATCGATTCCTTACTCCGTGGGAGCTTGCCTCGCGGCGGGCGAAAATTGCCCCGATGCCCCGCGAGGTCGTTCCTCGCATTCCAACCAAGATGCCTTGACCTCTCTGGTGAATCCACCTCGGTGCAGTCTGTCACGTCAGCGGTGGGGTGTGATCTCTTCAATGCGCCAGACTCCAGGTACAATTACGCGCATTTCACTGTAGCGGTTAGACGGGACGAACTCATCCAAAATGTGGCGTTCGTGATATTCAATATCGTATTTGCCAACACGCGACCGCCTTGTCTAACCACTTCGCGGTAAAAACGCTGGTGTGGGCAACTGTGTACCCAGGGTGCGCGAAACGCGACCCTGGCCTTGTTATCCAACCTCTTCGAGGTAAAGTCAACCAACTGATTCGTCATCGACAGAGGTATCGCCGATCCCCAGAAGGATTCCCTCCGCCGGGCTACTCTCCGAGAGGCCGGTCCCACTCCTGGACTTGCCGCTTCACTTCGGCCAGGTCGAGCCCGCTTGGTCGGGCGGAGTCCGTCGGCTCGTCCGGGTGGTCGGGCTCCCGGGCCTGACGGAGCGATTCCTCCAGCCGTCGAACCCAGGCTGGGACGTCTAACCCCACCCCACTCACCGTCTCGCCCAGCGGCGACATCGCCACCCGCAGGCGGACGAATGCCGGGTTCTCCTCGCCCTCCCCCCGCTTTGCAGAGGCCGCTGCTGGTCCCACCTGGGCCGCAGCCCGGTCGATCTCCAGGGGCAGCAGGAATCGCTCTTCGAGTCGATCCCGGATGGTCCGCAGCCGGACGGAATAGCGGGCTTCCTTCTTGGCCAGTTCGTCCAACAACCCGTCGGATGTGGCCCGCGTTCGACCCTGGATAAACTCCCGCCATCGAGCAGCCAGGGCGTCGTATCCGCGTCGACAAAGCACTTCGTGGGCCAGCGAAAACGGTCGCATCCGCCAGGCAACACGATCGTATTTCACCTTCAGTCGGAGGAAGTCGAGCAGGATGTGGATATTCTCGCCGTAGTCGGATTGCGTGGTCGTGGTGTTGTAATCCCGGTACTCATCGTAGTGTTCGACCAGCGCCTGGAGAACCAACTCGGCCGCCCGCACAGTCCGGGCCTTGTCTGCTGTCCCGTCCTCCCACTCATCCACCAGCTTCGGTCGTTTGTCGGTGTCGGCGTGTTCCGCCTCGTGGTTGAGCCAGGCCTCGACCCCACGGGCGAGGATTCCCCGCATGTTCGACAAACCCAGGAATGGGACGGTGAACAGGTCGCTTCCGTAACTTGTCACGAATCCCCGGACGGCGTCCCAGTCGGCATCATCGGTAACGGCTTCCAGGACCGAGAGCCGCAGCGACTGGCTGTGCTCCGTCCAGAGTTTCTGGAACTCCTCCGCCACCTTGAAGAGCAGGGTTGCGAGTGGCCCATCCGGGCCGGCCTCATCGCCCCAGCCGGGGGCCGCTGCCACCAAGGCTTCCACGACCCCGCAAAGGGCGGTCTTGAAGAGTTGGTCGAAACTGCTGACTCGCCGGCCGGCCGGGGGCGCGTTCCACTCCATCTGACGGGCGAGCTTGGTCAGGTGGAACGTCTCCCGCAACAGTCCGAGCCGGGGCAGTCGGGTGAGGAGGTCTTCGAGCGCGTGAAGGGCGGTTTGTGCCCGCAGCACATGGACGGGCTGGCCCCCATCCGATGGAGGGCAGTACAGCAGCGGTTCGGATCGAAACAACCCCACAAAGCCTGGCAGAAGCTTCCTCACTTGCGGGCCGTCATGGTTCCCAATGGCCCGCTCCACCTGGATTAACAGGGGTTCCCACGGTGGAACCCGGTCACCCTCAGGCACTCCTAATGGCGGTGGGGTGGTGGTCTCAGCGGCGGGCAGTTCGGCACCCTGCACGAGAATTGCGGAGAGGGCCAGCGCAGCGCGCCCGGCCTCCACGCAGGTCGCGACACCGAGATCGAGCAGGTGCCCCTTGAGTGCTCGCCGGCGGTCGAACTCGATCATCCCCTCGTGTCCGCCGACTGGCTCCGGGACCAGGATATCCTTCACCCGGTCGAGGAATCGAGCAAGTGCCGTTCGATTCCGACGGGCTGCACTCAACCACCCAGCCAGGGTCTCGTGAACCACCGGGTCGCCCCGCCCCCACAGTTCCGGGCGGGCGGCTGCCCGCCAGAGGCGGGCGACCGTGTGGAAAAATTTCAGCCGATTCTCCAGTTGATCGGCTTCACCTTCGAGTGGGAATGTGGTTGCCGATCGGGTGGGTTCGCCGCCTGCGACCGACCCATCTTCCCCATCGTCGGCCGAATCGCGGAAGGTCATCCCCTCATAGGCCGAGCCGAACTCTGACCCTTCGTCCTCATCCTCGTCCGGGTTGTCGTCCCCGGTCAGCCAGTGGTCGGGTGTGAGCCAGCGATCTTCCGCGTTGGCTTCTAACAGTTCGAAGAATCGGCGGACCAGGGCGGCACGATCAGAGGCTGGGGTTGGCGGTGCTACAACGACTGCCCGCAGCCACGCCTCGGCGAGTTCGTCGAAGGATGCGGACGGATCTTCGAGCGGCACGGTGTCGCTTTGGGACAGCCAGGTCATGAGCAGAGCCATTGCCGCTTTCCACTCCCGGTGAGTGGTGAGGGCAGTGATCACCTGAGCGAAGCCAGCAGGGCTGGTGAACCCATCCCGATGCTGCCGCCAGAAGGTCAGGTCATTCGTGGTCGGGTTCCGCTTTGCCCACGCGGCCAGCGCCCCAGCGACATGTTCAGCGGCCTCGGCCCGTTCCCCGCCGTGGATACGGGGGAGATCGCTGACAGTGGACGTGGCGTATCGGTCCCACCACCTGGCCAGATCGGTGAGGGCAGAGACGAGCCGGTTCCGGGTGGCGTTGTCCCCGGCGACGGCTGCAACCGAGAGCACCCGGGCGTACAGGTCGAACTGACGGCCGATGGTGTGGATGAGTTCCTCGGCCCGGGGATCGCGGACAGTGTCTTCCCGACCGGGGAAGATCGGGAACAGCCCCTGGTAACCGAGGATGTTCCACGGATCAATCAGCGCTCCGCAGTCAATCCCCCGTCGGAGCAGATCCTCGACCTCGGTCAGCAGAGCGAGCGCCTCAGCCGGTCGGCCACGATCGGCCGCGAATTCCGCCTCCGTCTGGCGGATACGAATCTCGGTACTGAAGCGTACGGCCGGTGCCGGGATCTTCCGGGCCTGCTCCCGGGCAGCCTGGGGATAGCCCATCGCTGCAAAGAGTTGGGCGACCCGTCGGTCCTGGAGGTGAGCGGCCTTCTGCACAGCAATTGACTGATTCAAATACTGGCGAACCCCGGCGAACGGTTGTTGTCGCTTCTCGGACTCCTCCCGCAGGCGGTTCCCGTGTGGCCCCGCAACGGCTTTCAGCAGCCGTTGGTAGAACCCGTCTCGGTAGCGGGCAATGCGGGGAACCAGTTTCGACAAAGTCACAACCGAGTCGTAGTAGTTCGGCCCTGTTCCGCTCACTCCCGCCCCCATGAGGATCGTCCCGGCGAGGACCGCAGCGGCCTCGAAGAGCCGCTCTCCGCTGTCCCCAGCCGCCGCGACCGGTGGATGGATCCAGGTCAACAAGGTGTCGAGGGTCATCTGACGGAGGACGAACCGGCGGAAATATCCCCTGGAGTCTATGGTGTGCGGATCCCACTCCCCAAACAACACGTTAGGCCGCTTGTTGACCGGATGGAAGTGGTCGTGAGCCCGTGGGTCGAACGCGAGTTCGTCGAGGCGGGCAGGGTCGAAACACGCTTCCTCCAGTAGCACCGGGTCAGTCCTGAGCAGGAGTTCGAGGGCCGGGCGGATCAGGTCCACATAACGGCCGGGGGCGACCCCTGCTCCCTTGAGGAAAAGGGGGACCGGTCGGACTTTTTCGTGAGGATAGTAATCGGTATTGGGGCGGGTCTCCAAAACCGCAATCGGCCGATAGCCGACGTAGTCGTTCAGGAGGGACACGGCCCCTCCAATAACCCGGTCGGGCTGGTCCCAGGGGGGGCTTTGGCGGAGGACGGCCTCGCATGAGCGGGCCAGGAAGAACGGGGTGAACAGACTGGCGTCGTCGTGATGGGCGAGAAGGTCCGCGTGGTGCATCCGGTAAGCGGCCAAGAGCCTGCCAAGGGCGATGTCGATGATCGCGGCGGCCTGGGTGGTATCGCGGAACGCGGCAGCTCCAGACTCTGCCAACTCTCCGAGGGCGTGGGCGAGCCATTTGGGTAGAGTGATCCACGGAGTTGGGTCGCCGGTCTCCAGGAGCAGACCGAACGCCTCCGCCAGCCCCTTCTGGAACCTGGGGTCGGAGCGACCGTCGGAAAAGTTGAGGTAGCCGAGCAGTTTGGCCGTGTCGGTCTTCCGGCTCAGCTCGTGGTAGATGCCATCCATCCGAGGGTCAGTCCTTTCAGCGCGGGGCTCAGCCCCCGGGGAACTCTTTCAGCATAAAACAACTCTCGCCGGAGACAAAGCCCGCACCTGTGCCCATCGTACTCTTTTTGCCCGTATCCGAAACCCGGAGGAACCCTGCAATGACCGCTCCGCTTCGCCTCGCCGTCCTCATTAGCGGAGGGGGAACCACTCTTCAGAACCTGATCGATCGGGTTGCCGCGGGCCTGCTCCCAGCACAGATCGTAGGAGTTGTGTCGAGTCGGCCGGAAGTGCAGGGGGTGGAGCGGGCGCGGAAAGCGGGATTGCCAGTGGAGGTGATTGAGCGGCCCAAAAGCTTTGGGGGGCCAGGGGTTACAGCTTCCCAGACCCTCTTCCCCGCTCGCGTTTGGGCTGCCATTCGGGGGTTTGCACCGGATCTGGTTTGCTTCGCGGGGTGGCTGCACCTCTTGCCAATTCCGGAGGAGTTCCACAACAAGGTGCTGAACATCCACCCGTCGTTGCTCCCGGCGTTTGGTGGAAAGGGGATGCACGGCCAGCATGTCCACGAAGCGGTTCTGGCGGCTGGGGTGCGGGTGAGCGGGTGTACTGTCCATTTCGCCGACGACACCTTCGACACCGGCCCAATTCTCGTTCAACGGTGCGTCCCAGTGATGGACCACGACGACCTCACCGCCCTGGCCAGGCGAGTGTTCGCTGCCGAGTGCGAGGCGTATCCCGAAGCCATTCGCTTGATCGCCGAAAACCGGGTGAGCATCCGGGGTCGGCGCGTCGTCATCTCGGGTTGAGAACGGGCGAACAGGTGTGGTAGCAATGCGGTGGGTAACTGTGGAGGTACGGGATGACTACCACCACGACTCCAGGCTACAAGCTACAAGCTACAAGCTACGAGCCCTTGAGCATTGGAGGTGCGGGATGACTCCCTCCACGACCCAGCCTGTGCCCGGGTTCCTGGGAAATGCCATGTTTCGTCGTTTCTCGGTAGGCGAGTACCACAAGATGATCGAGGCCGGGGTGTTCGGGGATGGGGAGCCGATCGAACTCCTTGAAGGCTACGTGGTACAGAAAATGTCCCGGGGCAAACCACACGATTTCGCGGTGCAGGCGCTGACCAAGCGGCTCGTTCGGCTATTACCCTCCGGTTGGGACGTGCGTGTTCAGTGTGCCATCACCCTCGCCGAGAGCGAACCGGAACCGGATTTTGCGATCGTCCGCGGGGACGAATCGGCCTATCGCGATCACCACCCCGGACCGTCAGAAATTGGCACCCTGATCGAAATATCCAGTAGCTCTCTGATCATCGACCGGGGCGACAAGGCCCGGATCTATGCCAGGGCGGGGATTCCGGTGTACTGGGTGGTGAACGTCGTTGAGAAGGTGGTGGAAGTGTTCACGCGACCGTCCGGGCTGATCGAGGCTCCAGCTTATGAGGTGAGGGAGGAGTACCCGGTGGGGACTGCCATCCCAGTTATCCTGTCCGGACAGACGGTGGGAACCATCGCCGTCGCAGATGTCATGGGATGATTGGATTTGTCGGGGTTCGTGAGGAAACTATCAATCGCTTCAGCGTCAATATGTCTCAGCGATTACCAGCCAGGGGAAGGTACGGTGGATGGTCTACGAGGGACGGATGAACGCGGGCCTGTTCATCGTCTTCCTGACGCGGTTGATCGCCTGGTCGTCGAAGAAACGATTATTGATCGTGGACAATCTGAGCATACATGAGATTGCAGCGGTCGAGGAGTGGTTGGCTGACAAGAAGGATAAGTTCGGGGTGTTCTGCCTCCCGAAGTACGCACCGGAATGGACCCCTGATGAGTATCTTAGGCAGTTGGTGAGAGGAAATCTCCCAGTGAGATCGGGTGCCACGGGCGGCTTGTCCGCCCGTGAAGGCGACACACGGGCGGGCTAGCCGCCCGTGGCACCCCCCNNTCGTGGTCGGTCATTTCCTGGCGTCTGCCTGAAGTCAGTAGACCGGCGCGCCTACCCTAGCGGCCATTCACCCCTTCTCGCGGCGATCAAACCCGAGGGAGGAATCGATACCTCGATAATGAACCCAAAATCCCCTGCCTGCGTGTTGCTGGGGTCGGAAGCAGTGTCGTCCCCCGGGCGACTGCCACGTCAGGTTCAGGTTCGCTGGCTGCAAATGATATCGCCAACGGCACACACAGCACCCAAGCCGCCGGAAGCCGCTCCGGCAAGACCGTGAGCCGGCCTCCCCGGAGTGGTCTTGGTAATGCCAAACCCGCTCGCGTCAGAATATCGAATATTCCACCCGGTAACGTGACCACCAGCCGAGGTGACAGTATGATGGCTGAGGAACCTCACATTGCAAGACACGCTTGATCTCCCGCTGCCGGGTTGCCCGACCGTGGGGAGCGATCGTGATCGCTCAACTTCCGGGGAGCCACCTTTGCCAAACAACATCGTCTGCGGGCACTGCAACAAGCCATTCGATACTCACGGCGCTACACCCGGCTCGGAGGTCCGCTGCCCCTTCTGTCAGCGGAACGTTCAAGTCGCCAGTCCCCCCCCCGCATCTGAGACGGAAAGCGATCCCCCTCCTTTCGCGTTTGAAGAGAGCGACGAAGCTCCTCAACCCCGGCAACACTCCGTAACGCAGGAACGAAAGCCATCGCGCAGGGGGGGGCACGAAAGGTCCGAGCCAGACAAACCACCTCGACGCGTGAGGCCGAACGAACAGTGGGGGCTTCGCTGGACAGTGCTCCTTTGCGGCGTTCTCGCCGCCATCATGTGCAGCGTTGTGGGTTTCTTCTGGTACGATGAACAAGTCAAGATGAAGGATATGACTGCCCTGTTCATGTTGTTCAAAGGCATGGATGATTCCGGGAAGTTTGCTGCGGAGTTCGAGGCATTCGAGATACACGGCCGGGCCTATCCGCTCCTCTTCACAGCTGCCGCCGCGGGACTGCTCGGCGGCTTGTTTGCCTTACGTCGATACGGCGTTGCGGGCGGCTTCGTGATGCTCCTGGCGGTGATCGGCCCTGCCGTGCTCACCAGCGCGACACTTCTTTTCTCGGCTTATCTCGTGGTTGGCGGGCTGCTCTGCTTCTTCATTCGCTCTCCGGCCGCAGCCACCCGCGCTGCCGAGCGGGCCGCCAAGTCGTCCCGACGCCCCTCGGGGTTCGTCAAGGGCCTGAGCATCGCCGTGTCGATTCTCGGCCTCCTGGGGTTATTCGCCTATACCGCATTCATCGCTTATGGGCTCTATGCAGCAGCCGAGAAGCGGAACGAGCAATTTGCCGATCTGCAAAGACTAAAGCCCCGAGACAATCGCCCCGCTCCGGGTAACCCCATCTTCCCCGGACTCCCGAGGAGCACCCCCGAGGAGCCAGCCAAGGCCGTGCCAGTCGGCAAGGTTCAAGATGAGATTGGGGCCGCGAGTGCCGCCGTCAAATTGGTGAAGCTCGACCTCAGCCCAGCCGGGCTCGATGCCACCATCGAGGTGCCCGAGGGGTGCCAACTCAAGGAATCCTACGGTGAGATCCGCATCACGAAGGATGCCCATTTCGCACTGATTCTCAACGTGGGCCGCGGAGAACTGGCTGACATCAAGGAGACTCTATCGGGTGCGACCGTCTACGTCAATTCCCCCGAAATGGTCTTCCAGAAGGAACGCTGGTCGTCGACAGACGCCTGTCGTTTTGCGATTGTGAAGGTTCTCGGTCATCAGGATATTTTCGTGAAGAACAACACCTATCCCGCGGACAAGACCGTGGAGCAAAGCCGAGAAGACTGTCTCCTCATGATCCGTTCCGCCCAGAGCCTGACCCTCAAGGTCCCACCGCCCGCCGACCCCCTCGCGGCCATCGCCCCATTCAAGAGTGAGAAGCGCGGGAACGAAGAAGAACCGTCTGGAGAACTGCGACTGAACTCGAAGGCGACCGATGCGACACTGGCGCTGGTTGCCAAGATCCCCGGCATTCGTGTCCTCGACTTGGACAATACGAAAATCACCGATCAGGGTTTCGACTACCTGAAGGGGATGACCACACTTGAGAAGCTCAGCGCCAACGGGCGATCGGTGAGCGATGCCGCACTCCGTGCTCTCGCCACTCTGACCAAACTCAAGGAGTTGCAGATCCGGGGTCACCTGATCAGCGATGAGGGCATGAAGTCGCTGGCTGCACTCCAGAACCTCGAACGTCTGAATCTCGGCAGCGGCTCCAAGTTGAAAGGGCCAGGGTACACGCATCTCGGGGCACTCAAAAACCTGCACCATCTCGATCTGTCCAGCAGCGATATCGACGATGCGGGGCTGGCAAACTTGAAGTCCCTGAAGTCCCTGAAATCACTCAATCTGCAAAGCACGCAGATTCTAGGTCCCGGCCTTGCCAGCTTGGCGGCTCTACCGAACCTGAGTCAGCTCGATCTGCACGGATTAAAAATCAACGATTCGGGTGTCGCTGGGCTCAAGGGGCTCACCAATCTTGAGAAACTCGATCTCAGCCGGACGCAAGTTACCGGCGACGGACTGGCCGAGTTGAAGGGGATGAAGAAGCTCAAAACACTCAATCTCGGCGACACAAAAATCACCGATGTCGCGCTGGCACACATCGCAGGATTGACGGCTCTGGAGGATCTGAACATCGATAGTGCCCCGATTACCGATGTTGGCCTCGGCCATCTGAAGACACTCAAGAACTTGAAGAAACTCAACCTCACCAGTACTCCAATCACCGATGCCGGGATCAGGCAACTCGAAGGGCTGGAAGATCTCGACGAATTGGTGCTCTGGGGAACCAAGGCGAACAACACCTCGAGGCCGAAGAAACTCCGGCCTCCTGTGGCGCTCGACAAGTTGAAGCCAGCCAACCCGATCGCCTTGATCGACCGGGTCAAGGCGAAAGCGACCTACGGGGACGGCCCGGACAAGCCAATTGTGGCGCTGATGTTCGAGGGGTCAAACCTGAAGGATCTGGACCTCGCCGATCTCCGGGAGCTGAAGAGCCTTCGCGTCCTCAATCTCGGATCGAGCCGAGAAGTGACCGACGCCGGGCTCTTCTACCTGAAAGGGCTGACCGGGCTTGAGGAACTTTATCTGGGTTCGGACATTCAGGGGGATGGTCTGACGTTCCTGAGTGGTCTGACGAAGCTACGAACACTCTCCATCCCGTTCTCCAATTTCACAGTCGAGCAGTTAACTCCCCTTGGAAAGTTAGTGAATCTCGAGCAATTTAGCTTCAATATTGGAGAACAACCGGAAGCCAAACTCCGTGTCCTCAGTAGTCTGGTCAAGCTCAAGACCATCAATCTGCCACGGGAGGGGATGACGGACGCAGCGCTTGAGCAGATCGGCAAGTTGGTGGGGTTGGAGTCGCTCTACTTGCCGGCCTCGTCCGAGTGGCGGGCAACCGACGCGAGTTTGGCTCATCTGAAAAATCTGAAGAACCTCACGGCCCTCAATCTTCAGTGGGCGGCCGTGACCGGCGAGGGATTCCAACATCTGAGTGGTCTGACCCAGCTCGAAACGCTCGATCTCGACAACACTCCAATCGTCGACGGGGCACTTCGGCACCTTCGGGGCCTGACCAAGCTGCACATGCTGAGCTTGAGAAGAACCAGTATCAGCGACGCCGGGCTCGGAGACCTGTCCGGGCTGTCGAACCTCACAACCCTCAACCTGACGAATACGCGAGTGACCGGAACGGGGTTTGGGGCTGTGAAAGATGTTCCCCTGCTGACTTCGCTCGATCTCTCGGACACCCCGTTCAGCGATGCCGGAATGAAAAGCCTCTCCGGACTCGGAAAGCTCCGATCGCTTGTGTTGGATCGCACCGACGTCACCGATGCCGGGATCGAGCACCTCAAGGGGGTGCCAACGCTTTCCAGCCTCAGCCTTCGCAAGACGCGGATCACGGGAATGGGATTTGCCGCAGTCGGTGGGCTACCGCTGATGGGCTACCTCAACCTCGCCGAGAGCCGTTTCGCGGACGCCGGCCTGGAACATCTCGCAGGAATGAAACAGCTCTTCCTGCTCGATCTCACTGGCACGCCCGTGACAGGCGACGGGTTTGCGAAGCTCAAGGGGCTGGCCAATCTGAGATCCATTCAGTTGAGTGGCTCGCAACTGTCCGATGCGGGGCTCAAGCAACTGTCGGTGCTCACCACACTGGACTCACTTACACTCTCCGGGACCCGTGTGACCGACGCGGGGCTGCCGGCATTGAACAGCCTGGTCAATCTCGACAGCTTGCTTCTCGACGGGACTTCAGTGACCGGAACGGGTCTGAAGGACGTCACAGCACTGACGAAGGTGACTTCGATCAACTTGAGCAAGACCCGGGTCACGGCAGAAGGGCTCGATAGTCTGAAGAATTTCAAGGCGCTGACAGAGTTGAGCCTCGCGGAGACGTTCGTGGGGGATGCGGGAATGGCTCATCTCAAGGGGCTCGTCAAACTGGAATCGCTCAATCTGGAAGGGGTGTCGGTCACCGATACGGGGTTGCGCCAGCTATCGGGGTTGACGGCGATGGAGAACATTCAGGCGGTTCGAACTCAAGTCACGAAAGCGGGAGCGGAAAAGCTGAAGGCGACCGCCCCGAAGGTCTTTGTCTCGATTGGAAATTGACCCAGGCGAATCAGTGGTGGCCAGTCTGTCCATGATCCAGCAACCCGCAAAGGCTGTCTCATTCCAGGAGCCATCATCGGTCTAATGGGAGGGCGAGNNCTCGCCCTCCCATTTATACGTCCAATCATCTTTCCATAGATGCGATAGCCTCCACGGGTTCGTTTTGGGAGGTGGGATTTCCCCATCGGCCCCACGCCTCCGATCTCGATTGGGTGTCACCGTCCGGTCTCTTTCATGAACGTCTCCAGGTGTTCCTTCCAGATCGCGGCTTTGGTGTGTGTGCCGTGACCGACTGTCGCCTCGCTCGCCGGGATGACGATCGCCCGGCCGTTCTTCACCCTCTTGATTTCCCGCTCCAGGATGCCCAACTCCGGTGGATTGATCAGATCGTCGGCAAAGTTGATGGCCAGCAGCGGGACACGGATCTTCTCCAGACCGGGGCCGGGGTCGTATTCCCGCGAGCTTTCCACGGCATAAAGGAGATCGTTTGCGTCTGTCCGGGCCAATTGCCCGGTCACCTCCCTCTCGAATAGCTCGTCGGCGGCCTTTGATGTTGGTGCCTGCCTCTGTCTGACTGCGGGGCTACTGCCCATCAGGAGCAGCATCTTCACGGCGAATCGCAGGCCACGCGGTTGGGTCTTGTACTCCCCCTCCTTCCACTCCGGGTCGGTGCGGATTGCTTCGCTCACCATCGACCGCCACAGCCTGTTGCGGCCGGAGATCTGCGTCGGTAGGCTGGCCAGGGGGAGGAGAGCGTCCATGAAGTCGGGGTACTTCTGGCCCCAGAGCCAGGTGTGCATCCCACCCATCGAGGTGCCCATCACCAGCCGCAGGTGGTCCACCTTGAGAGTTTCCGTCAGGAGGCGGTACTGGGCTTCGATCATGTCCTGATACCCGTAGCGGGGGAACCGGGCGTGCAGACCGTCGCTCGGTTTGGCGGACTTGCCGTGGCCCAGGCTATCGGGGATGATGATGTAGTATCGCTCCGCGTCGAGTGGCTGGCCCTTCCCGAACAGTTCGCCCGCGAAGATGTGGTTTGGGGCTCCGTTTCCCACGAAACTGGCACTCGACCCGCCTGTGGCGTGCAGGACGAGGATCGCATTGCGCACCTTCCCGTCCTTGTCTCGCTCCGGATGGCCGAGGGTCCGATAGTGGACACGCACATCCAGGGTCTCTCCTGTGGCGAACCGGAAACCTTTGAGTTCAGCATCAGACTCGACTGGCTTGGGGAAGTCAGCAGCGCCAAGGCCACCCCCCAGCCCGAACAGAACGCTCGCAGTCAGAACCATGACCCGCATGGACGCGCCTCCAGCAAGGTGTGTGTGGAAGTGGAGGGTATCCCACCGTCAACCGTCTGGCCACAGGATTCCTTCTCTTGAACTGCCAGCGGGGGGGAAGGTCTGAAGGGACCGCGGGGAAACGGAACCCGGGAGCATGTGCTGGCCAACGGCCGGGACTCCCAGTTGCTACTTCCCGATGAATATCGGGTGCCCACCCAGCTACAGCGCGATAGACTGTCTGAGATCTGGCCCAGCGCGCGCTGTGACTGCACCCGGGCCTGGCGAATGCTCACACAACAAGGATAGACAATGAAGACATTCCAGTTGCTCGCCCTTGGTACTCTTGTGCTCGTCTCGGGAGTGGCTGCTGGGGCGGAGACCAAAGTCGAACTGAAGGGTACCCACCTCTGCTGCCCCCAATGCGTTCGGGCGGTTGGGGACATCCTCAAGAAGGTGGACGGCGTGACCGGGACATGCGACCAGAAAGCCGGGACGGTCACCCTCACCGCGAAGGACGATGCCACTGCGCAGAAGGGGCTGGACGCACTGGCCGCAGGGGGGTTCCACGGGACAACCGACAACAAAGAACTCAAGGTCAAGGATGACAGTGGGGTGGCCAAGGGGAAGGTGAAGACTCTGACGCTCGAAGGTGTCCACAACTGCTGCGGCGCATGCAATCGAGCGATCAACACGGCAGTGGGTAAGGTCGCCGGGGTGACCGGGAACACAGCCAAAGTCAAGAGCGACACGTTCGACGTGACCGGCGATTTCGACGCGGAGGAACTGGTCAAGGTGCTGAATGCCGCTGGGTATCATGTGAAGGTGAAGAAGTAAAAGGGACTTGCAGGATTGATCGGAATGATCGGGCCGCGAATCCTCTTGACCCGATCATTCCAGGCCGTGCTCGCAGGCATGAAATCCCCTTGGAACGAAATGTCGGGGAAAGGGTGTCCGACGTGAGTTCGCTGAATCTGATCAATGCGTTCAACTATTACCTCGCGCTGGTGTTTGTCGTTGGTGCCGTACTCCGAGCCCGCAACTACCGGGCAATGATCGGCCTGATCTATCATTCCTCGGATCGCTGGCCGAAACTGCGTGTGCTGGCCAAATCGCACCGGGGGATCTTCCTTCGCTGGCCAACTATCCTTCCCGTCGTGGCAACTCTGGCCCTCACTCTGGGAAATACCTGGGCGTCCCGGTTCGTCTGGTCGCATGCCCGGATCACACCCAGTGATCTGTTGTCGCACTGGATAGGGCTCGTCTCGGTGGTCGTTACGGGAAGCATGATGGGATTCCTGGACTTCCGGGGCGTGTTCCTCTTCAGTCAGTTCGACCGCGCGGCAATCGAGGCTGTTCTCGACCGTGCCGAGCACTGGTTGGGTTCCTGGAAGGCCCCTGCCGTCCGATTCCTCACATTCGGTGTCATTCACCCCAGGCGGATCGTCGGCGAGCAGGTTCGCAAGGCCCTGGTCCAGGCGAGTTTGGCTATTAATGGCCAACTCTGGGCCATGTCCTTGCAGATCCTGATGCGGATTGCATTCGGGCTCGCACTGTGGATCACCTGGGCGGTTGCTCTGGGATAGTCAGGTGTACACTGGGAGAGCGGTCTGAACAGAGGCCCACCCTTGACGAAACGCGGAAGACGCGGGAAAAGCCGGACCAGACCCGTATCATCCACCTCGGGTGGTTTCCAGCCGCGATTCCCGCGGTGCATTGGGACGCCACCCCCCCTAACCCCAACCATCCCATGACCGTGAGCCTCACCGCCCGACCCGCCTGGGCCGCTCTCCAGGCCCACTACGCCAAGGCCCGTGACTGGCACCTGCGTCAACTCTTCACCACCGACCCCGGTCGCGGAGACCGGTTCACGGCCGAGGCTGCCGGCATCTTCCTGGATTACTCCAAGAACCGCATCACAGACGAAACTTTCGGCCTGCTCCTCCAACTCGCCACGGAGTGTGGGCTCAAGGACCGGATCGACGCCATGTTCCGCGGCGACCGGATCAACGTCACCGAGAACCGCTCCGTCCTCCACACTGCCCTCCGCGCTCCGCGTGGTGCATCGATCGTTGTGGACGGGAAGAATGTCGTCCCGGAGGTCCACGAAGTCCTCGATCGGATGGGTTCGTTCGCGGACCGGATTCGCTCCGGAGCCTGGACCGGCCACACTGGCAAACCGGTCAAGAACGTGGTGAACATCGGGATTGGCGGGTCCGATCTCGGCCCTGTGATGGCCTACGAGGCCCTCCGATATTACTCCGCTCGTGGGCTGACATTCCGATTCGTGTCGAATGTCGATGGTACGGATTTCGTCGAGGCCACACGCGACCTGGATGCGGCCGAGACACTCTTCATCGTCTCGTCGAAGACGTTCACCACATTGGAAACGATGACCAACGCCCGGACCGCCCGGGACTGGTTGCTTGCGTCCCTTACAGACGACAAGGCGGTCGCGAAACATTTCGTGGCAGTCTCGACCAATGCGGCGGAAGTCACGAAGTTCGGGATCGATACCGGGAACATGTTCGGGTTCTGGGACTGGGTCGGTGGGCGGTACTCGATGGATTCGGCAATTGGTCTTTCAACCATGATCGCGGTCGGGCCGGCTGGGTTTGGGGAGATGCTCGCTGGGTTCCATGAGATGGATGAGCACTTCCGGACGGCCCCCTTCGAGAAGAACCTCCCGGTGATCCTGGGGCTGTTGGCGGTATGGTATGCCGATTTCTTTGGCAGCCAGTCGGTCGCCGTGCTCCCCTATGACCAGTACCTCAAGCGGTTCCCCGCCTATCTCCAACAACTGACGATGGAGAGCAACGGGAAGCGGGTGACGCTCGGGGGACAGGAGGTGGACTACGCAACCGGGCCGGTTTACTGGGGTGAACCGGGAACGAACGGGCAACACTCATTCTACCAACTCATCCACCAGGGAACGAACCTCATCCCATGCGACTTCATCGGTTTTACCCAGACGCTTAACCCGGTTGAGCCGCACCATGACCTGTTGATGGCGAACGTCTTCGCTCAGGCCGAGGCCCTCGCTTTCGGCAAAACCGCCGACGAGGTCAAAGCCGAGGGGGTGGCCGCTGCACTTGTTCCCCACAAGACGTTCCCCGGAAACCGACCGTCCAACACTCTGCTTCTTGATCGTCTTACTCCGACCACCCTCGGGAAACTGATCGCCCTGTACGAGCATAGCGTCTTTACCCAGGGAGCGATCTGGGACATCGACTCGTTCGATCAGTGGGGAGTGGAACTCGGCAAGGTGCTGGCTCAGCGTATCGTGCCCGAACTCCAGGGGGCGACCGAACCCGCCCTGAAACACGACACCTCGACCAATGCCTTGATCCGCCGGTACCGGGCGGCTCGACGGTCCGGGTGACTCACCCGATCTGCTGTTCTCGTCGGTGGTTGGTTTGATGAAGACTGTTGCACGCTGAAGTTCGTGCTCGAAATCGCTGAGAAATCAGCGTTTTTCTGAGACATCTCGCTTGAGGCGACAGCATCTCCGTTGGATCCTCATACCCCTCGTTCCCACGCTCCGCGTGGGAATGCCGTTTTCGACGCTCCGCGTCCTGGCCTGAACCTACCGGATGCGTGATCGGCGGTTTGGCAGACGATGTCCCCAGCGTGTTGCCCCACACCCGCGGAGCGGGGGAAGAACGGTTCCCACGCCGAGCGTGGGAACCAGGAGAAATCGCGACAAGCTTAATGGCTGCAACGTTCAGAGCGAAGTCTGGGCGAATGGGTACCGGCGTTACTTGTCGAAGAACGGCACGCCGGTCGTGATCGACCTCCACGGCGAAGGGCACAGGTACCCGGAGGCGTCCCCGGCCCTTGTCGTCGAGTTCTTCCAGGAACAGTCGAAAAAATAACACCGAACACGGGTTCGTTCACAAAATTTTCAACAATGTAGATAATTCACTTGCTGACTGTCGTCTTGGCCGCGTATCCAGGTGAGGCATTGAAGCTCTTCACCACGCTTCCATCGGTCACCTTCCAGACCACGACCCCGCCATCGTAGGAGCCACCCGCGACAAGGTTGCCGTCGGCACTGAATGCGACCGCGTACACAAAGTCGCTCAATCCGGCCAAAGTTTTACCCGCAGCCAGGGTGTCGCTGTTCCAGAGTCGGACCGTCTTATCGGCCGAGGAGGTGGCCAGCATTGGTTGCTTCGGATTGAACACGACCTTGAATACGTCGTCGCTGTGCCCGCCTGCGTTCTTGACCTGTTTCCCCTCACCTCCAGGCTTCCAGGTCCGCAATTGTTTATCCGCCCCGACCGAGAACCCGGCCGACCCGTCGGTCTTC
The DNA here is from genome assembly GCA_003136315.1 of Gemmataceae bacterium. Lineage (GTDB taxonomy): Bacteria > Planctomycetota > Planctomycetia > Gemmatales > Gemmataceae > Urbifossiella. The sequence goes on from PLDW01000098.1 coordinate 29,291, forward strand.
ACGGCAACCCCGTAGACGATGTTCTGGTGTTCCGGGAATGTGACAACAGATTCCTTGGCCTTGAGATCCCACACTTTCGCTGTCTTGTCGCGGCCAGCCGTCACCAGATACTTGCCATCCGCAGTCAGGGATACACCCAGCACCCAGTCGGCGTGATTCTCAACGGTCTGGTCCAGCTTTGCGGCGGCCACACCGCCAGAGAGATCCCAGACCCGGACCGCCCGGTCGCACCCACCCGCTGCCAACAGTTTGCCATCCGGAGTGGCAGCGATGCAGAGCACCGAGTCTTCCACATCAAGCAGTTGTTTCACCATCACTTTCGGATCATTCACACCGTCGAGAATCTCGACCCCATCCACGGTCTTCCCTTTGGCAGTCAGGTCGTAGATCCGGACGTCACCTTCCTGGCCGGGCCGCCCGCCAGCCGCCACCAGTTTTCCATCCGGCAAGAAGACCAGCCCATAGGCCCGTTCAGCCCGGGTGTTAACCCGCTTGACGAGTTTCCCGGAGGATACCTCCCAGACGGTCAGTTCGTGATGCCCACCGACAACGAGGTGTTGGTTGTCGGGCGTGAATGCAAGGGCGTTCACAATGACGGGGAAGGGGTAGACCTTGGGCGGGACCGGCGGCTTCCATCGAACCCGAAGCTCTTTGACAATATCGGCTTTCGGGTCGAGCCCGGCATCGATCTTCGCCCCCTCCTTGATCCACCGGGCGACGATGTCGGCCTTGTCCTTTGGGACTGCCTCGCCCTTGTCGCGGGGGGGCATCCGCCGCTGCTCGGTGGTCACCATCAGGGCGTGGAAATCGCTTTGGTCGGGCTTTCCGGGCACGATTTGCTCGCCGTTGGATCCGCCGGCCATGAGTTTCTCGTAGGTGGTCATGTCGAACTTGCCAGACTTTTTCCGGGCGTCGTGGCAAGCGAGGCAGTTCTCCTTGAAGATCGGGGCCACTTCGTTGATGAAGCTGACCGGCTTGGGCTGGGCGGAAGCGGTCTGTGCACCAGCGAACATGAGCAGATATGCAATTGCAGCAGCCACCGCACAGAGGACACAGAAGCAGTATCGTCGACGTCGCATCGGGGGGAATCCTGCGGGACAGGTGTTGGGGTAGGTAAAGATAGTTTAGCCGACGGATGCTGTGGGTGGAAGACGCAAGGCCGTGAACAGTTCATAGTGGGCGCGAGTGTTCCCGTGCGACCGAATCGCAAGACACCCCCCGTGATTCTGGAATCCAAGCGAACAGGTCGGTTGTCTTGCCCCGGGAGAGGTTGAAAAACAAAGCCCAGAGTCGCGTTCCTCGCATCCTTGGCTACGGGGTTGCCTGCCGTGGTGATCAGGGGAGGAAGAAGCGGGCCGATTCTACCAGCCCAGGCCGCAGGCGGGGTATCGGTTACGGTTCCAGGAGTGGGGGACCGAGCCGGATCACGATACGACACTCTGACAAGTCTATTCTGTTACATTTTCCGCGTTGCCCCGCTTCGGCAACACTCGGGCATTCTGACGAGCCTATTCTGTTACACTTTCCGCGTTGCCCCACTTGTGGGACACCTGGACGCTCTGACAACACTATTCTGTTACACTTTCTGCGTTGCCCCACTTGTGCAGCATTTGGACACTTAGACATATCTATTCTGTTACACTTTCTGAGTTGCCCCGCTTGTGGGACACCTGGACACTCTGACAATACTATTCTGTTACATTTTCCGCGTTGCCCCGCTTGTGTAGCACTTAGACACTCTGACAAGTCTATTCTGTTACACTTTCCGCGTTGCCCCACTTGTGCGGCATCGGGTGGCATGCTCACGGCTTTGCGTGAGCATGCGGGCGTGAATCGATTGCCCGGTGGGCGAAGTCCTCCCCTGGTGGTTCGTGATGTCCACCCAAGCCGTGGACATGGCACCCGATCCGACTGGTCGACTTTCGACACTTCTCGTCCAAGGCGACAACATCTCTCTGGTTCCCACGCTCTGCGTGGGAACCGGTCTTCCCCCCGCTCCGCGGGGTGGGCCAATACATCGGGGACGACGTCGATCGTATCTCCGGTCAAGCGTCCGCTCCGTTCAGGCCACGACGCAGAGCGTCGAAGACGGCATTCTCACGCAGAGCGTAGGAACGAGGGGGAAACACGAAACACCAAACACCAAACACCATGATGCCCAATCCCTCTCTGCTGCGGGACGTCATCAGGACAGAACATTCAGGTCACCCTACTGGGTGAAGTTGCCTGCCAGAGAAGACATCCGTTGGCGGTGCATTCGCCCCTCTCACCCAGGAACCCGCTGAAGCTCTGGCATTCCAGTGACACTCATCGGTATAACGGGAGTGCGAGGCTCCTGCCGAGTGGTCCACCCTCACGCGACATGGGGCTCGCCCGCCCGTGTGTGCGTCACATCCATTTCCCGCTCATGCGACAATTCGGGCAGGTCCGTATATCCGGCGCGGCCGGCAAATCCGGATTTGCCGTAGGGTCCGCCTGGTTGGGGTTTCACCTGGCCCGTTCCGTCGCCCCACAGACATCTGCCCAGAGAGGCGGCGAGAGGTCCAGGGGGTGGCATTTCGCAACGATCTGCATCGACTCGTCGAGACCGGAGTGGTGTGCCAGTGCCAGGGCGGCAGCGACAATTGCGGGAGATCGGCTCATCCCGGCCCCGCAGCAGACCAGGGTGGGAATCCCTTTCTGCACGAGAGCCGCAACCGACCGGATCGCGAGGTCCAGCAATTCAGGGTCGTTTCCACTGCCATCAATGAGCGGGAATCGGAAGGAAACGAGTTCACGGGGCGTCTGGATGGTGGGTTCTTCGGCTGCAAGCTGGACGACGGCACGAATCCCCATGTCGAAGAGTTCTCGGAACGCCCGTCCGTCTCCGGCGTGACCGATCCAGACGGGGTAGGGGGTGATCTGCGTCATGATCGCCTTTCCGGGCCATTGAATGGAGCGGATAGTCACCTGCGAGATTGACGGGGCTTCACTCCCACCCAAACGATACCCGGCCCACGACCGCACGGTTTCGCGTCTGGACCCGGCCGGAACCCCCCCAACCCCCTTCCCGGAGTTCTCTCCGATCGGTGGTGCGATTCCGTTGTTTCGGCGAGAATCGGCTGGTAGGATTCGACAGTGCAGGCTTCGATCCCGCACGCACTTTCCAGCGAGGCCGCCCGTGCCGTCTGCACTCGTCGAAAAGATCCTCGCCGACTTCCGGGCCACCCCGAGTTCCGAACTTGACCTCGGGAAGTATCGGTTCTCGCAGTTCACTGATGCTGATCTCGTTATCGTGGCAGAGCGATTGCCCGCACTCACCTCCCTCAACCTCTATAAATGCGACAAGGTGACGGACGCGGGTGTGAAGGCGGTGGCCGACAAACTCACCGCGCTCACCTCC
>PLDW01000043.1:0-20347 GCA_003136315.1 Gemmataceae bacterium
CGCGCTCGTGCGCTTGAGAATGAGCGTGCATAGGAGGGTGGAAGTCCCTCTGTGGCGGTGCTTTCCGCCACGAGTTGAAAGTAACTGCGTCCTGGCGACAGGGCGTGGAGAGCAACTGGAAACGAAAGGATAGTCCGTAGAACTGACGGGTCTGAACGCCCGCGAGACAAACTCGATACGGCCTTATGCGACTGACGAGACTGCGAGCAAAGTGCGAAGTCCGAAGAACCGCCGATAGCGACACAAAGCAAATCGGTGGCCAAGCCCACCCGGAACAAAGAGCATGGCCGGAGGATGGGGGCGCATGGGGTGGCTGGAGACGGAATATCTGGAAATGCAGGTTCGGTAATCAAGGAGACCTGTCCTGGTGCTGGAAGGAGCAGGGCAGGAGTCAGAGTCCCCGTAGTAGCCAGGAAACGGGTAATGACCGTGGAGCCAAGGAGGACAGGAAGGTGGAAGCGTGAAAGAAACACAAACGCAATTGAAACTGCCGGGAGTGCCAATGGCTAAACAAGGCAGAGAAGTCCCCCAGAAATGGGACTGGACGGAAGCAAGCGTGTGGACAGAGCGCATGTTGGAAACCCTCGAAAGAGGAATCAAAGGAGGCAAGTGGTTCAGTTTGATTGATAAAGTATGGAAAAGGGAAAACCTGCAAAGCGCCTTGAAGACAGTCGTGCAAAACAAGGGCGCGGCGGGAGTGGATGGCCAGAAGGCAGAACAGTATCTGCGGGAAAGCCCCCACCGGCTCGAACAAGTGCAGGACATGCTGAGAAAAGGGCAATACACCCCCCAACCCGTCAAGCGGGTCTGGATACCCAAACTGGGCAGCAAGGAACTCAGGCCGCTGGGAGTCCCGGCGGTGGAGGATCGCGTCGTGCAAACGGCGGTGCGAAATGTAATCGAGCCCATCTTCGAGAACATCTTTGCCGAGCACAGCTATGGATTCAGGCCGCGACGCGGGGCCAAAGACGCCTTGCGGCGAGTAGATCAACTGCTCAACACGGGCCGAGTCTGGGTGGTGGACGCCGATCTCAAAGGCTACTTCGATAGTATCCCGCAGGATAAAATGATGGCAGCGGTCGCCGAGCACATTGCCGACAGGCCCCTTTTGGAATTAGTCCAGAGGTTCCTCAAGCAAGGAGTCATGGAAAGCGGCCAAGGATGGCAGCCTACGGAAAAGGGGACACCCCAGGGAGCGGTCATCAGTCCGCTGTTAGCCAACATATACCTCAACCCTCTGGACCATGTGATGGCCGGGGCGGGGCGAGAGATGGTGCGCTACGCGGACGACTTTGTCATCCTGTGCCAGAGCGAGAAGGAAGCCAACGAGGTGCTGGAACAATTACGCCAATGGGTGGCGGGAGCGGGCCTGACCCTGCATCCGACCAAAACGCGGATTGTCAACGCCAGTGCAAAGGGAGGCTTTGATTTTCTAGGGTATCATTTTGAACGGGGCCATCGCTGGCCACGCCAAAAGAGCCTGGACAAATTCAGAGAAACGATCCGGCAAAAGACCGGGCGTTTAAGACCCGGCAGCATGGAGGACATCACCGAAGAGGTGAATCGGACACTGCGAGGCTGGTTTGAATACTTCAAGCACAGCATCGGAAATGTGTTGCAGAATCAAGACGCATGGGTACGCGGACGAATGCGAGCCATCCTGAGAAAACGGCACAAGGGACATGGCCGCGCGCGGGGACTCGACCATCAACGCTGGGCCAACGCCTACTTCGCCGACCTGGGGCTATTCTCCTTAGCCATAGCCCGAGCGCAAGCGATCCAATCTCGCAAGAGAACCCACTGACTGGAAAGCCGGATGCGGGAAATCCGCCCGTCCGGTTCGGAGGGAGGGGGAGCCTTGACTGGCTCTCCCTACCCCTATCAGGTTTCCACTCCTGGGAAGCCCCATTGACCTGCGTTCGGCTCCGCGGTTGGCCTGTCTGTTTGTTGGCGTGCTCGCTCTGCTGGACCGGCTGTACGTCCGGGCGAAGACCAGGGAGCAATCGGTGCCGAGGCCATCCGGCAGGCATTGTTGGCCCAAAGCGTTGCCAATGTGCCATCGGTGCGAACCATCAGTCGCATCCTTTCTCGCCGTGGCGTTCTGGACGGCCTCAAGAGGACCCGGCGGCCGCCTCCGCCAGAGGCTGGTATCTGCCGGATCTGGCCCACGCCAAGGTCGAACTGGACGGCATCGACATCGTCGAGGGACTGGTCATCAAAGGCGGTCCCAAGGTCGAGGTCCTCAACGTGGTCGGCTTGCATGGTGGGCAGGTCGCTCCTGGCCAATCGAGTCGCCGGTGACAGCCGAGATGACCGTGCAGTCGCTGCTGAAGCACTGGCGTGAGGTCGGCTTGCCGGGTTACGCCCAGTTCGACAACGACATGATTTTCCACAGCACGCATCGCTACCCCGATTCCTTGGGACGAGTTATCCGAGTGTGCCTGAGCCTGGGCGTGGTGCCGGTGTTCGTGCCTCCCCGCGAAACTGGCTTCCAGGGCATGATTGAGAGCTACAACGGTTGGTGTCAGGCCAAGGTCTGGTCTCGCTTCCAGCATCATGACCTGCCCGACTTGCAGGTGCATTCGGACAAGTACGTCGAGGCATTGCTGAAGCAGCGAGCGGCACGGATCGAAGCGGCGCCGGATCGTCGTCCCTTCCCGGGCGACTGGAAGCTCAACCTGAAGAAGCGGCCGAGTGGCCGGCTGGTGTACTTGCGACGGAGTAATGGCAAGAGCGAGGTTGAGCTACTGGGGCGGACCAGGGCACTGGGCCAGATTTGGCCCAGCCGATTGGTTCGTTGCGAGGTGGATCTAGAGGACGATAAGATACGTTTCTATACGATTCGTCGTAAAGGCACGACTGGCCAGCCAAAGATTCTAGAGGTTGACTATCGTTTGCCAAACGGTGGTTTCCAGGACTGATCCCCTGTTCGGGATGTATTGGCAGTTGCCACCGTGCGCGCAATCTGCCGTTCGGGATGTATTGGCACTTACCCGATCAGGTGAAAAGGCCGAAGCTCTCAAAGCGGCAACCCAGCATTCCCACCGATGACGCAATTTCCACCCTCTTTGGATGGCCGAACGAGCGATTCCCAGGCTGGGAGCTTGCCAGACTCTTCCTCGAGGTGAAGGCGATGTCGGAATGTCGGCTGAACGACCTCTGCCAAGTCCGATCGGGCCAGTTGAACGGGGCTACCCTCACCATCACCGCGGATCAGGACAAGACGCCCCGAGAACGGGCAATACCACTCCCAGCGGACATCGCGGACCGCTTGCATGCGATCAAGGGGCTGGTCTACTTGTGGGAAAGGTATGTCGAAGATGCCAGGGTGTACCGTAAGGGCCGCCGAAACGAACGCGAATTCCGCCCGTCCCTGATGTACAACGGCATGAAGTGGGTTTTCAAGGAGTACCAGAAGGCACACCCTGAAGCGAGGATTAAGAGCCAAGATCTGAGGAAGAGGGCGATCACGCTAACTGCGTTGGCGACGCAGAAAGAGTGTGAAATGATTGGACAAGCGTATAGTATTTGACTGAGGTTTGAATGGCACAAATACCGAATTTTATGAGACTTGTGTCATTCAAATTGACATATAATACTGTACATTCGTTCAATAATTTCACACCCTCAGAGCGTCGAGCAGACTGCGGCGGCGATCGGTGTGACGGGGCAGACCGCCAGCCGCTACTACGTGGACGCCAAGAAGGCGTTTGACGGGATGGAGTTGATGCGGAATATGGCCGGTGTGCTTCGAGCGTGCCAGAATCCCGCGGTTGACGGCCAGGAGCTCCGGGAATGACCCGAGCATGATCCTGAGAGTCCTGAAGTCAACCAGCCGGAGTGGCAGATTTGGACGCCGGTTTGACTGGGTCGCCGATACACAGAGCAAAGATGTATCTTGCGGAATTTTGGTACGATTCTGGTACGCTCGGAAATGGCCGTGTTCAAATTTTCTTGGTTTTCAAGTACCCCCGGCGCGATTTGAACGCGCGACCCCCGGTTTAGGAAACACCGGAACACCCGACGCAAGTACCTTTTCTGATAAGCCTTTAGGCAGTCCGCCCCTCCCTGTATGTACCACTGGATGTACCAGCCCCGACCTCGCTCGGGTGATCGATGCCTGGGCGACACTCCCTGACCCGCTCCGCCGGGCGATCCTCGCCTTGGTTGGCACCGCGGAGCGTCCCCAAGGCTGACCCATTCCTCCTGCGATGCTCACGGCCGTTGGGAGATGTCCCACCTTATCGTGAGGACGCCGAAACCGTCCCCCAAATCCCCCAAAACTCGGACATGGCTCGGGACGGTTGATGGTTCTGAACGTCAGTCGACCCGACAAAATCCGCAGGAAGCCCCCACCCGAACCAATCCGCCGGGCGGCATTGGCGACCATCGGTTCTGTGAGGTAATCGGCGCGGGATGTAGGTCGGGTGATGGGTGGTCCGGCTGGGTTAGCGAGCTACTTCTGCTCACCCCTCAGTTGTGCTTCGAGTTCACCCTTGTTCTTCTGCTCGTTGCGAGCCATTCCGATGTGCCACTTTCGGAGGCCGCAGCTACCTGGATCGGACCCGACGATGGCCTCGGCCTGTCGTGTGTGAGACTGGATGAGTTCGTCCTTGTGGCGGATACTCTGGCGGAGTTTCTCCGGATTGAGCGGGATCGGCATCGTCTGTTCTCCTGGGGTTACCACCGATACTATTCGGCGGTGTATATGAGTATAGTAGTTGGTACTCCTGTCACAATGTGCGTAGTTTGGCATTACAGTTGTCGCCTGGGCAGGATTGTCCAATACGCCGCAGCCGGCAGGGGTACACGTCCGCCTGTGCTCGATTGGCGTGTCGCTCACGGGTTAGTCAGTGCAACCCCGACTCCGAAAGGCGTAGGCTATCCTTCTCGACTCCGAACCCTGAGAGCGGCGAGGTTCCGCCGGTCGCCATGCAGACCCACAAGCCCCGCTTTCGGCCCGAGCCCTCCGGCCCCGGCTGGCAGCATTCCACCTACCGGCCGCAGCGGTCCCTGCAAGGCCGAAGCTCGCCCACTGGTAGAAATTGCTCGGGGCGACATCGGCCAAAACAATGAAGGAAACCGAACTGCTTTCGGATTTTGAGACTGACACACGACCCCACAAAACCCCACGAATCCCAGGGAAATCACGTATCCATCCTATTCGGGAGCAGCAGCCCAACCGATCCCGATCTTGCCCGTGTGGTCGAGGCGTGGGCGACTCTTCCCGATGCCCTCCGGCGGGCCATGTTGGCGATGATAGAGGCCACCAACCCACGGAAGTAGTTCGAACGGCCGGACACCTCCGGCCGTGGTCGATGAAAGTCGCAACTGGGAACTTCCATTCCGCCAGTGGGGAGTTACAATCACTCTCCTTTTGACGCCACGATTACTACTACAGTCTCACTTACCACGGATTTGCGAGAATCACCGTGTCTGCTTCATACGATGATAAAAGCCGCAAAGAACGAACAAGCTCGGCTGACCGTGCTCGCCGGCGTCTGTGGCGTGTGGCGCTGCTCATCACTCTCAACGGCATGATTGGCCTCTTTATCGCATCGTTCCTCTTCCAGGCAAAACCCGACACTCTGGTCAAATTCTTCAAGCAGAGAGTTGCAGCCCAACCAGCGGGGCCTGAGAAACAGGAAAACGAGAAGATGGTCAAAGAACTCGAAGAGAAGCTGAAGCGAGATCCCCACGCCAATGTCGTCGGACTCGCCATTTACGCATTCCTGAACGCTCTCGTAATCATCGGTGCGGTCCGCATGGTGCGCGCAAAAAGCTACGGTTGGGGCATGGCGGCCTCGATCATCACCATGATCCCATGCCTCACTGGCTGTTGCTGCTCTGGCCCTCTGATCGGCATTTGGGGCCTTATCGTCCTTTCGTCGGCAGATGCGAGGGCCAGGCTTTCCCCTTCCGCGGGGAACGTGGTCGGGGCCTAAGTGACCCCCTTGTAGTACCGGGTGTAGCGAGCAGCAAGGCGAAGAAGGCATTCTCGACGCCGACCTGGCCGCGCTCGTGGCCACGTGGCCTACGCTCTCCGATCCCCTTCGCCGGGCTGTCCTGGCGCTGGTGAACGTGAACCCGCAGACAGCGGGCCGGGCCAGACTGCCCGATCGGAGTCCCCTTGGCAATTCGCTTGACAGCGGTGCAGTTGCCCAATCAGAATCAGTTACGTGGTGGATACAGGCGGGTGGACCTCTCGAAAGAAACTGGCCCTCCCCAGATTGGATCTTCATATGCTCAAAAGGCGGACAAAAATCTTGGGGGGACTGTTTGTCGTCACAGGGTTTTGGGTGGCTCTTGTGCTCGCGAATATCACTCCGCCAATAGCTGGGCATATCGATGCGAAAAAGAATTCTTCCGTCTTGAAGTGCAAAGCGATCGCAAATGCAATCGAATCTTATTACTTGCATCCCCATAGTGGAAAAACCTTTCCCGAAAACCTCCAGCAGTTGCTCGATCCGCCTTTCGGCGGTCCAACTTTCCTCAAGAGAGGTCAGGACGATTTGATCGACTCCTGGGGCAAGCCATTCCAGTGGACTTCCATGCAAAATAAGAATGGTGATCTGATTGTATTAGTCTATACGATTGCAGATGACGGAACGAAGATCAGCAATTTTGGGCAAGGGCGTTATTCGCGTTTTTGATCCGTTTCGCTGCCCTCGAACGGAATAGTGGGAGGAACTGACCTCCAGTGAGGCGAGATGTAACCGTCGGTACTCCTCGGACCTCTTGTTCCTCCAGTTTCCCGATCTGCCGGGAGACAGTCCCCGTCCGACACTCGGCGCGGACCTGGGCTCCCGGCCCGACGCCCCGATCCCCACATCTCACTCTCATCCGACAGACGACACTTCCGACACTCGACCAAAATCCCCTTACATATCGAAGGCTTGCGGGGGGTCGGCGGGTCGAGTGTCGGACGAGTCCTGATCGGGGCTGTTGCCACTGCTAGGGCGAGTGTCGGAAGTGTCGTCTGTCGGACTGGGTCTGCGTGGAGAAATGCCCCCTGCGGGTCGAGTGTCGAACCGAGGACTTCGGGGGGCATTTCGCTGGACGAGATCAACGCCCCCGATCCTGACGACACGATACCCAATGCCAACCTCATTCACCTCCACTGCCCACCATCATCGGGTGAGGTGATTCTTGACTTGTTGGTCGATCGCCCCGCAGATGCGAGTTGTGCGTCTCGTCGAGATTCCAGATCGCCCGCCGCCCACCGCGAACACACTACTGGTGGTCGAGGCGTGGGTGACGCTCCGAATCGACCTGGCCATTTTCAGAATGCTTGCCACCCTTCCGCCGAAGAGTGGTCTGTGATGACCACAACCATCCCCCAATACCGGGGCACAAGCCGATGGCGGTCTGCCTTCATCGCGAGATGGCTACAACCATCCCCCAAATCCCCCAATACTGGGGCACAACTTGGGGGGTTGTTCTCCCTCGGGCTACATTGCCCCCACAATCCGCACAACCGAGGAGGTTCCCCACGCAGCGCACCGGGGAAGGGACCGAACTTCGCGCTGAATGGATTATCCTTCGGAGGGGCTTCTGATCACTTGCTGGAGCAGGGCACCCCATGAGGGGGCTAATGCCATCCGGAGGGGCCATGATGGGGTGGCGACGGGCCGATCACGAGATCGAGCGGGCCACGATCGTCGGGCAACGAGTTGGCTAGACTTGGGCTTCGACCTCACCGCTCGCGGGTGTCAACGCCCCATCAATCTGTCGGTGGGCAGATTCTCATGCTGTTGATCGGACGTTGTTTCCTCTGGGGCCTCGGCCGGAAACGATAATTTCGGGAGTCTCCGGAGGGCGTTTTGGTGCCCAAAACGCACCCGAAAACCGCAGTTTCTCTCGCGAATACGCTCTCGGATTCCGGGTGTTTTATTCTTCCGATCTGTTCCGAAATCCTCCGAATTGCCCCCCTCTCTGCCCTCATGGTGATCGTTGATCCTGGGGGCTCCCCGTGCTACCAGCAGGTGTCCCAGAAGCAGCCGGAACGGGGTGATGCGGTGGGTTCGTTCGGTAAAAACGACCCCCGATTCTCGGTAGAAACGCCCCCCCCGATTCGAGGATATTCGGGGCCATGATTTGGTCCGAGCAAGGGGGGTGAAGTCACCGCCTTCGGTCAGAACCCGGAGTGGCTGGGACCGCGAATGAGACGACTTTCCAGCACAATCCATCAACACCCAGGGTGCGGCCAGATGAAATCAGCTAACATGATATCTGAAAACGGGTTGGGGAGATCCTCCGCTTCCACACACGACGAAATGCAACGGTCCTATGTGCGCAAATAAGCGCACTTTAGGGGGGGGTGGGGACTGGGGGACGGTTCGGAAGTCAGTTTTCACGGTCTCATCGCTGTCCAAAGGTATGCCCCCAAAAGCCAACATTTTTTTCGACCTGTGGCACATTCTTACCACGGCCTCATCGCTGTGCCAGGCTTGAAAAGTGTTACTAAAAGTCATGCACACCTGCAATGAGACCCCACCTTCGGGGCAGCCCCTGACGATGGTTTCGACGGTGATCCCGTCAGCCGGATCATGCCACTTCACATCTATACTTCGAGCGGCCAAGAATGAGACAATCGCAATGTCAGGGCGAAGCAGATTATGGCTGATACTGCTGCTGTCCGTTGTTCGACCGAGATGAGGTTTGTTCCCATTCGTTGCTGATCAAAGCGGGCCAAAGAGATTGCGATACCTACTCTTCAGCATACCGGCTTTCCCACTCATTAACCGTCTCCCGAATTTCGTCACCGTAGCCCCAGCCGATGCGACCGGCCAGCTTCGGCAACTCCAGCACCTGCTCCCGAATCCCCTGGTATAACTCGGGTCCTTGCTCTCCCTTGAGGATCTGATCCATTTCACGCAGCGCCGAGGACAGGGTGTTGTAGAATGGCTCGTCGATGTCGCCGAACTCGCTTGTGAACCGTGTGCCTGTCGCCACGAAGGTCAGCAACAACTCCAGCGTTCCAACCGGGTCTGCCGTCGCGGCCAGATAGTCGCGGATCGCCTTGCGACCATCAGCCAACTTGAGTTGGGGCCTGCCACTTCGGGTGTAGAAGGCACGCTCGATCCGCTCAAGGTAGAGTTGGAGAAGAGTCCGACTCGCTGAGGCACCCAGCAGGCGTGCAGCCAGGAAGACGCGGTTCTCCACAGAGAGCCTGAAGAGGCCCTGGATCAGGGCCAGCGATTCGACCCCATTCAGTGATTGCACCTGCCGTTTGATGTCCGACCACTTGACATCTGCTTTCTTCTCTGCCATGCCTGTCTCCAAATCGGGCTGCTTGATCGAATCGAGGACTCCATGCCGGTTGGCTCAGAACTGGCCGGGAGGAATTGTGGCCATCAAGAACTGGCCCCGGAATCGGGGCCGAGTTGGCAAAAAAATTTTCTCAACGGAGCTTGCGATCTCATGCAGGACATGTTCTCTTCATAACCAACAACCCTGACCTTGCCATGATCCACATGGATTATTACGCCCACTCCCCCCAAAAACCTGAATCCAGATGGGAACCGCTCGCGGACCACCTCCGGGCCGTTGCGGACCGTGCGAGGTGCTTGGCGGAGGCTGCGACAGCCCCGAATTCCTCACTCGCCGCGGCAGCCGAGGCCGCGGGACTCCTCCATGACCTCGGCAAATATCGGTTAGAGTGGCAAGCGTATCTCTTGGGCGGGGGGCCGCAGACCCCACACGCGGTACACGGGGCTGCGTATGCGGCTTATCAACTTGACAACCTCGCGATAACCTTTGCGGTTGCTGGGCATCACGCCGGCCTGCATGACTGCCAGGGAATTACCGGCCTGGCCCAAAACTTGACGAGAGACGAAGCAAATCTAAAAGTCATTCTTGCCCAGATCGCGCCTCATGCTCGACAGGTGATTGAGAAGCTTCCGGTTGGGGAACTCACCGACCCGTTCCCTGGCGAAGATGACGCGAGCCAACGGCGACGGGAGTTCTGGATTCGCGTCTTGTTCTCCGTCCTCGTTGACGCTGATCGGTTGGAGACAGAGAGGTTCTATACTGGTGGCCGCCGAGACGGACCTCGCCTCGATCGAAATGGCCTGGCAGATTCTCTCCTCAAAGAGTTGCAAGGAGCCAAAGATAAGAAGGCGGCGAAGGCCACAGAAGGAAAGTCCGACCCCCAACTGCTCGACATCCGGAACAGCACCTACGAGGCATGCGTGGCGGCCAGCTCACAGGACCGTGGTTTCTTCGAGTTGACAGTCCCGACTGGCTGTGGGAAGACCCTTGCCGGGATGGCGTTCGCCTTGGCCCACGCCCGCCGCCACGTCCTCCGACGTGTGATTGTCGTCATACCGTACCTATCGATCATCGAGCAAAACGCCCGCGAATACCGGAAGATCCTCGGAGGTGAAAATGTTGTCGAACATCACTCCGCGGTCGCGGAACAGGAATTGAAGGGAGGGGCGGGCGAGCCGCCCCGTCGGACGGCTGCCGAGTTGGCGACCGAGAACTGGGACGGTCCAATCATCGTGACCACCTCGGTCCAATTCCTCGAAACGCTTTTGGAGGCATCCCCGCGGCGCTGTCGGAAGTTGCACAATGTGGCCCGAAGTGTTGTCTTCTTCGACGAAGCCCAGTGCCTACCGACGCATATCCTGAACCCGCTTATCAGCGTTTTCCGGGAGTTGGTCGAGACGTTCGAGTGCAGCGTCGTGTTCAGCACAGCGACCCAGCCTGCGTTCCGCTGTGGGGTTGGACTGACTGAGGGTCTGAAGCCGGACGAACTGAAGCCGATCCTACACGCGGAGTTGGTGGGGAAATCGTTCACCTCCCTCCAGCGGGTGGAGTACATCGCCGACCTCAGCTCGCCGTGGACTTGGGACAACTTGGTTGAGCGGATGACGCGGGGCAATCGGACGCAAGGTTTGTGTGTCCTGAACATCCGGCGGCACGCCCGCGAGGTGTGGGAGAAGCTCCGGGAGAAGGTCGCCGACCAGGACGCCGTTGTCCACCTCTCGTCTGCCATGTGTGCCGAACACCGTCTTGCGGTGCTGGGCGACCCAGAAGACCCTGCCCCTGGATCGGTCCGATTCCGGTTGAAGCATCACCAGCCATGCTGGCTGGTGAGTACCCAGGTGATCGAGGCCGGCGTCGATGTCGATTTTCCGCAGGTATTCCGAGCCTTGGCGCCACTTGATTCAATCGTACAAGCAGCCGGTCGCTGCAACCGGGAAGGGCGACTAACACGGGGTGAAGTAGTGGTATTCCAACCCGTCGACGAGGGAATGCCGCCGGGGTTGTACCAGATGGCAGCGGGTGAAGCCCGTACGTTTCTCAGTAAGTACACCGGCGAGCAGTTGGCAACCAGCCCGTCGGTGTTCGCCCAGTACTTCGACATCATCTACGGCCGGGCAAACTGCGACGCCCACGGGATCCAAGCCAAGCGAGCGGACTTCCAGTTCCGTGAGGTCGCGGACAAGGCCCGCGTGATCGAGGACGGCGGCACGCCTGTGATCGTGCAATACAAGAAAGCCAAGAAGTGGATCGAGCGGATCAAAAGAGCCGGCACGTCCAATCGCTTTGTTCTGCGGCGGCTCCAGCGGTATACGGTGAACCTGCGCGGGAGCGACCTGATGAAACTTCAGTCGCTCGGCACGGTCAACCGGCTGTTCGGCGACGACAGCCCGTGGGTTCTCCTGGAATCGGCGTATGACGCCAACCTTGGAGTGCTGATCTGCGGCTTGTCCCCAGAATCCTTTATTATTTGATCGTTTATAACGTACAAAAATAGTTTCGGGTGCGTCGTACCCAAAACTGTGACATTGGGAAACTCAACACAGTTTCAATCCGGGCTTCTCCAAAAATGTGAAGCCTACCCCCTTGACTGGAGGCCGCGTTGGAGGCTATACTCTCCACAGACGACGCCTGTGTAGAGTTCCCCAGCGTGGAGCGCCATGAGTCCTGATCTTCCCTCCGACGATGTTCTCGTCGTAACTTACATCAGGGTCGGGTATTTAGCCGATGCTATCACCCAATCCTCCGCTCTTTGGAAGCGGTTCCTCAAAGCACTACCCGAAGCCTATCAGGGCCTCGACATTGAGGCCATCGCAAAACGGCTGGTCCACCCTCGGAACCGTGGCAAGCTCCCTAAGCTGTTCCGTCGCCAACATTCCAATTCCCAGGTGGCTACATGACCCCCTCATTATCGGTCCGCGTTTGGGGTGAGTTTGCATGTTTCACCCGGCCGGAGATGAAGGTGGAACGAGTGAGTTACAGGGTGCCCACACCGTCGGCTGCCCGGGGCGTCCTAGAGGCGATTTTCTGGGAGCCTGAGATGTACTATCTGATCGACTCGATCACAGTGGTCAAGCCTGGCAAGTGGTTCTCCTTTCGGCGGAACGAGGTGAAGAAGGTAGTCAGCATCGACGAGGCGAAGAAGTGTATGACCGGCAAGGAGGAGGTCGAGCCGATCCGAGCGGGCGCGGGGGCGGACGACGCGGCCCAGCGAAACATGCTGGCCCTCGCGGATGTCGAGTACGTCTTTACGGCCGAGGTGCGGCTTACCAGGAAGGCCGATCGGAAGACAGATAACGTCCCGAAGTATGTCGATCAGGTGATGTCCAGGGCGGCGAAGGGAAAATGTGCCCACCGTCCGGCCTTCGGGTGCCGTGAATTTGCCGCGAACTTCGAGTTGGCCGAGGAACCCCCGACGGTCGCGAACGGCTTGAGTGAAGACCTCGGGTTAATGCTCTACGACGTGTTCGACCCTACGAACCGCAAGACCGACCGCAACGTGGCACCGAAGCCGGTGTTCTTCGACGCAGTGGTGACAAACGGCTGGATGGACTGTCACCCGGACCGGGTGCAGATCGTCCGGCCGGGAACGGGGAGGGTGTGACGATGCTCCTCAAAGCCCTCTACAAATATGCGACCGACCGGCAACTTCTGGCTGGTTTGCCATTCCAACGGAGAACGGTCCACCTGCTGATATCACTGAATGCAGAAGGCTCGCCGCAGGGTGGGGGGTTTCATCCTCTCACCACCCCGGTGGTTATAAAAGGGAAGTCGAAGGAAGAACCAGGGTTGGATGTATACCTCCCCCGGTTCCCCGGTGAGAACAACGGTGGGCGGGCCTATTACCTGGCCGAATCCTTCCACACGGTTTTCGGAGTTCGGCTCGCGGCCGGGGAAACGCTCCCCCGGGAACCGCTTGATCGCTCCGATCGCAACCCGGTCGGTGCATACCAACACTTCTGGCAGCGGATCGCGGAGGCATTCGCCCGCACGAGCGACCTACGGCTACGGGCACTATTAAACTTCCGGGAGCGTTACCTGTGTGCCCGGTTCGTGTCCGGCGTTCGCCCCGTGTCTTCCGGTGGCACCTGGGCACTCGGCCTTGGCTCGCTGGTTCCGTCCGACGAGCGGGTAGTCGCATTCGATTGGCTACGATGGTTGCCGAACGAACGGGCGAGAAACCGGGATCCGGAGTGGCATGGACTTCTGGCCACGGGCTCGTGGGTGCCGCTGAAGAAGTTGAACGTTTGCGGCTTCGAAGTCGCTGGGGTCAGGCTGCATCTCGGTGCGGGTGATCTGCCCTTCAGCACGGACGATCGAATCTGGAAAGACTGGGCAGCGGCCTACACCCGCGAGGCATTTGCCGACCCAACAGAGGATGAAGACGGAGGGAACGAGAGCCGGGAGACGATTTGCCTCGTGACCGGTTCGGTCGGAGAGCCCGTTGCCCGGTCGCACAAACCGAAGATTCTCGGGGTACCGGGCCTCGCATCGGGCGGGTACGTGGTGTCTTTCGCAAAGGAAGCACCGTCATTTTCGTCATTCGGCTTCGAGATGGGAAGCAACGCGCCGGTGTCAGAAGAGGCTGCCGCGGGATACGCCCTCGCTCTGAACGAATTGCTCGCTTCGAATGATACCTCGTTCGGCGTCGGCGGGGTAAAGTTCTGTTTCTGGTCGCAGAAGCAGCCCAAAGCGGTGGGGCTGAAATTCTCCCAGTTGGCAGTGGCGAACCCCAAGGCGGTCGCGGACTTTCTCAAAGAGCCGTTCTCTGGGATCGACATGGCACTGGCCCTGGCAGAACAGTTCATTTCGGTCGCCCTGTCCGCCAACTCGGGGCGTGTGGTCATCCGCGAATGGATACAGGTAACCCTCACTGACGCAATCCAGAACTTCGCCGCTTGGTTCCGCGATCTAGAAATCGTTTCTCTCGGAGGATCGGCGAATGAGGAGAGTATAGGCCCATATTCATTGTTTCGACTAGCGGCCGCCGCTGTCCGCGATAGCTCCGAACTCGACCGCGTGAGCGAGGTCATTACCGGCCTATACCGGGCAGCCCTGGAAAAACTCCCCGTACCGATCGCGTTTCTCGGCCCGATCCTGGCTGAGTTTCACTCGGCTCTGGTGACCAACACTGAAAAAAATCCGAAGTACCCATTCAACCAGTCTCGGTTCGCGATCATCAAGCTGATCCTCACCCGTACCCTCGCCGAAGGAGACCTGATGCCCAATGTTTATCTCGCGACCGCGACGCCAGACCAAGCGTACAACCTCGGTCGTCTACTGGCGATCTTCGCCAATCTTCAGAAAAAAGCACATGATGGAAAGCTGGAGGGACCGGGTGTCGTGCAGCGTTACTACGCCGCTGCCGCGTCGTCGCCACTTACAGTGTTCCCGACCCTCTTTAATCTGCATCATCACCACCTCCGCAAACTGGAACAGGGTGGGCCGTCCGGGGTGAGGAAGTCCGATGGCTTCCGTGCCCGCATTGGAGATGTCCTAAAACGGATTCCACAGGATGTTGATGGGAACCCGCAGTTCAAAGATGTCCTTGGAATGAAAGAACAAGCTCGGTTCGCGCTAGGTTTCTACCAACAACACGCCTATGACCGGATCGCATCACAAGTCCGCAACCTGATCAACGTGGCAACCAAGGCCCGCAAGAGCGGGAAATCAGTCGATGCCGATGTTGCCCTGTCCCAGGCATCTCAGCTTGTCACTGAAAACGACTACCCCGACTTGACACGCCTCGTTGCGGACCTAACCCGAGTCCCCCAATCCTAAGGAGAACTTCCATGCCCATCAACCGTCACGATATCCTGGTCTATTTCGACGTGACCAACGGTAACCCGAACGGGGATCCGGACGCTGGAAACCTGCCTCGGACCGAGCCGAACACTGGGAAGGGGCTGGTCTCCGACGTGTGCCTCAAGAGGAAGGTGCGGAACTTCGCTGCTCAGTTCGCCCCGCCCGCCACCGGGGAGAACAAGTTCGGCATCCTTGTCCAACAGGGCAAAATCCTGAACAACGAGATCAAGACCGGCATCGACACCGCGACCCCTGGTCTGGGCAAAAATCCGAAGCCTGCCGAGAAGACCAAGGCAGCAGAAGCCGCGATGAAGTGGCTGTGCAAGGCGTTCTACGACGTGCGGACCTTTGGTGGGGTGCTGTCCACTGGGGAGGACGTGATGAAAGGCTCCGCCTATGGCCAAGTGCGCGGGCCAGTGCAGTTCACTTTCGGGATGTCCCTCGACCAGATCCGGACCCAGGAAATTACCGTCACCAGGTGCGCAGTGACCAAGGAAGAGGATGCGGCCAAGGAGCGGACGATGGGGAATAAGCACATCGTTCCATACGGGCTCTACTGTGCCAAGGCGTACATCTCTCCGATGTTCGCAGACCGAACTGGCTTCGACCAGGTGGATCTGGATCTATTCTTCGATGCCCTCAAACACTTGTTCCGAGATGACGCATCGGCGGCAAGGGCCGAGATGTGCGTCCGGGCGGTGTACGACTTCGAGCATGTCGGCACCCAGGGCGAAAAGAACGCTGCCCAGAACCGACGGGAGCAGCAACTGGGGTGTGAGCATGCCCACAAGTTGTTCGCCAAGGTCGGATTCAAGCGGAAGCCTGGCGAGCGGACATTTCCCGCCGGCTTCGACGATTATGAACCGCTCGACGAATGGCGGGGGAAGGAAGACGGATTGCTGAAGAAAGGCGTGAAACTGAACCGACTCGTCGATCCGCAGGGGTGATCCATCATGACTCCCCTCCCACTTATCCCGGCCGACCCGGAGACCTATCCTCCGCTGTCGGCCCTGAACGACCTCCTTTTCTGCGAGCGTCGATGTTTCTTGCATCGAGTAGAGCAGGTGTGGGTCGAGAATCACCACACCGCTGCGGGCTCTGTGGATCATCGACGAGTCCACCAAACCCGTGATGCCGATGAGTCGTCCCTCCGCACCGCCCGAGGGCTGTGGGTCGTTAGCCACCGCCTTCGGGTCGTCGGGGTCGCAGATATGGTCGAGTTTCATCCCAACCCGGCTGGTGGACCCGAGATACCCTTCCCGGTCGAGTACAAGCGCGGCAAACGCCGTAAGTGGGACAATAACGACGTCCAACTCTGCGCTCAGGCGATGGCCCTGGAGGAGATGCTCGGGGTCGACATTCCCGCTGGAGCCCTGTTCTTCGTCAAATCACGCCGTCGCCAGGACGTACCCTTCGACGAGAAACTGCGGAAACGCACCCAGGATGCTGCCACTCGTCTGCACGACCTCCTGACCCAACGGACTGCACCCCCGCCCCGCCCGCACCCAAAGTGCAAGCAGTGCTCCCTTCATAAGGTCTGTCTCCCAGACTTGATTGCCGATCCTGCTGCCTACCGTCGGGCCGCCGCAGGCTTGTTCCGCCCCCACTGACCCGCCTGGAGCCCCACCTTGGAGATTCTCCTCAACACCCTGTATGTGGTCACCCGGGCGGCAACCGTTCGCCGCGATCACCTCACTCTCCAGGTCGTGGTGGAGAAGCAAGTCCGGCTGACTGTCCCGATTCACCAACTGGAATCGGTGGCCGCATTCGGCGGGGTTCACGTCACCCCGTCGGCCATGAGCCTGTGCGCCGAGAACGGGGTCGCGGTGTCGTTCCTCACCGAATCCGGTCGGATGTACGCTCGGGTTGATGCCCCTGGGTCCGGAAATGTTCTCGTTCGCAGGGAGCAGTACCGCCGGGCGGATGACCCAACGTCCAGAGCCGGAGTGTCCCGGTGTGTGGTTGCTGGGAAGGTCCAGAACGCTCGAAACCTGCTCCTCCGGTCGGCTCGGGAGTCAACCGTGGCCGACGACCAGACGGTGCTGGCGACCGCCGCCGGGCGGTTAGCCGACGCCCTCCCGTTTCTTGAAACGGAAACCGATGTGGATTCCGTCCGGGGTCGAGAGGGTGATGCGGCAAGGGTGTATTTCGGGGCCTTCGGTCCCTTGGTGCGGACGAACCGAGAGGCATTCACCCCCAACGGGCGCACCCGTCGCCCTCCTCTGGACCGGATGAATGCCCTGTTGTCCTTCGCGTATGGGTTATTGTGTCAGGACTGCGTGGCCGCGTGTGCTGCGGCCGGGCTGGACCCGTCTGTGGGGTTCCTGCATGTGGATCGGCCTGGGCGACCGGGGTTGGCCCTGGATCTGATGGAGGAGTTTCGCCCCCTCGTGGCCGATCGGCTGGCCCTGGCACTCGTCAACCGTCAACAGGTGAAGCCCGAGGGGTTCGTGACCCGGGATGGGGGTGCGGTGCAAATGGACGACTCGACCCGGCGTGCGGTCCTGGCAGCGTATCAGCAGCGGAAACGAGAGGAGGTGACGCACCCGTATTTGAACCAGAAGGTGCCGGTCGGCCGACTCCCATTTCTCCAGGCTCGGGTGCTGGCCCGGCACCTCCGTGGGGATCTTCCTTCGTATGTACCTTGCGTCCCGAAGAATTGAACGCGGGGCCGTGGGCTCAAGTCTGCGGCGTGGTCTTTGACAACTCGGTCCGAGAATGGGGGTGGGGGATGAAGATCCTGGTCGTGTACGACGTCAGCACCACCCACGAGGCTGGCGTGCGACGTCTACGGCGGGTGGCGAGGGCTTGTGAGGACTACGGCCAGCGTGTCCAGAAGTCGGTGTTCGAGTGTTCTGTAGGGTCAACCGAGTGGGTTCGACTGCGGACGCGATTGCTGGCGGAGATGGACCCGACTGCGGATTCGGTCCGGTTCTATTTCCTGGAGGCGGACGTGCGGGTGGAACACCACGGGGCAGCGGAACCGCGAGACATGGATGGCCCGCTGGTGATATAGTGGGAATGAGTCGCGGACCCGGAGTGATGGCGAAAGTATGGGGGGTTTCGCGATTTGACGGAAGTGCTGACCCGATAAGAGGTCACGAGGATGTTCATGGCAAGCAAGGACCGAGTGATCGGCTGGTGGCGACGGGGTCCGCGAAACAGCCCTGCGAAGTGCTTGCCATTTCACCACTTGCAAGGACCGCTATTCCCCGGGGCTCACCACCCCGGGGCGGATTGAAACCCGATCAGCGTGTTACCCGTGGCGGTGGCCCGGAACATTCCCCGGGGCTCACCACCCCGGGGCGGATTGAAACCGGATCATCCTGTGGATGCTGAGGGGTTTTCAGTCGGATTCCCCGGGGCTCACCACCCCGGGGCGGATTGAAACATCTACAGCGCCACCGTTCTCGTCATCTCGGCAGTATTCCCCGGGGCTCACCACCCCGGGGCGGATTGAAACTTTCAGTTCCGCCACAATGTTCGGGTGGATCGTGGCGGATTCCCCGGGGCTCACCACCCCGGGGCGGATTGAAACTTGCCAAGAGCCGCATAAGCTGCGGCTTCAGTGAGGATTCCCCGGGGCTCACCACCCCGGGGCGGATTGAAACCCCATCGGCTCGAACGGTCCCCATTCCTCCCGGGCTCATTCCCCGGGGCTCACCACCCCGGGGCGGATTGAAACTCTTATCTTTGAACTCGATACATTCCTCCCCACCATATTCCCCGGGGCTCACCACCCCGGGGCGGATTGAAACCACGGCTTTACCGCCCGCGATTCCGAGGGTTTTCAGGATTCCCCGGGGCTCACCACCCCGGGGCGGATTGAAACCGCTTCGGCCATCTGAGCCCCCCAGGCAGCCAGGAGATTCCCCGGGGCTCACCACCCCGGGGCGGATTGAAACATCTTGACATACGGCACTCCGGTCAACACCAAGGATATTCCCCGGGGCTCACCACCCCGGGGCGGATTGAAACATCGAAATCGAATTCGCTCACGGCACCCAGAAAACCCATTCCCCGGGGCTCACCACCCCGGGGCGGATTGAAACGTCTTGCGAGTGCTCATCAAGACGCTTTGGACGTGATTCCCCGGGGCTCACCACCCCGGGGCGGATTGAAACCTCGCCCCTCACTGGCCAGCCGACAAGGCACCAGAGCATTCCCCGGGGCTCACCACCCCGGGGCGGATTGAAACGCGGATTGCGCAGGGGAGCCCCTACGACATTCTCAATCATTCCCCGGGGCTCACCACCCCGGGGCGGATTGAAACCTGTCCCGGATCGAGGCCGTGTTCCGGTCGATAATCATTCCCCGGGGCTCACCACCCCGGGGCGGATTGAAACCAGTGAGGTCAAGGTGGTGTTCCCTTCAATCGACATTCCCCGGGGCTCACCACCCCGGGGCGGATTGAAACGGGCCGCATCCTGTTCGGGCGCTGGAAGGGGGACCATTCCCCGGGGCTCACCACCCCGGGGCGGATTGAAACGCTGTCGGTGATATCCGGCTGGCCTTCGCGTGATTGGATTCCCCGGGGCTCACCACCCCGGGGCGGATTGAAACGCGGAAGCTTTGCCGGACATTGCTCATCGCATCGCGCATTCCCCGGGGCTCACCACCCCGGGGCGGATTGAAACACCCCCGCCCCCGGCGGTCAATCCGCAGGCGTCGAGATTCCCCGGGGCTCACCACCCCGGGGCGGATTGAAACGAAGAAGAATGGGGCGGCAAAGAAAAAACCAAAGGATTCCCCGGGGCTCACCACCCCGGGGCGGATTGAAACCCGCCGACCTACACCAACGGCGATCGAGGAGCATATTCCCCGGGGCTCACCACCCCGGGGCGGATTGAAACCCCCCTCCCACACGGACACGGGCGCAGCCTACCATTCCCCGGGGCTCACCACCCCGGGGCGGATTGAAACTTTATCAGTTGTCGCGACCATGCGACGGCGCCGGGAATTCCCCGGGGCTCACCACCCCGGGGCGGATTGAAACCAGCTACCCGCAGAGCCATCGGGGCCTCGGACTTGTGATTCCCCGGGGCTCACCACCCCGGGGCGGATTGAAACCGTCCAATGCCCCACAGGTATCCGAGGGCGAAGAGTATTCCCCGGGGCTCACCACCCCGGGGCGGATTGAAACCGCATGTCTGCGGCACTGACTCGCAGGGAGGAAGCATTCCCCGGGGCTCACCACCCCGGGGCGGATTGAAACGACGCGGGCACGGATAACGTTCCCGGGATTGCTGGTATTCCCCGGGGCTCACCACCC
>PLDW01000043.1:20382-22076 GCA_003136315.1 Gemmataceae bacterium
ACCCCGGGGCGGATTGAAACTCTGCTTGTATCGTCTCCCGTTTTTTCAGAGTACAATTCCCCGGGGCTCACCACCCCGGGGCGGATTGAAACGTTTTCGACGCATTCCGGGCTCACCGCTCGACCCTGGCCATTCCCCGGGGCTCACCACCCCGGGGCGGATTGAAACTTTCGCACTTCGCTCGCGGCCGTCACGTCGAACACTCATTCCCCGGGGCTCACCACCCCGGGGCGGATTGAAACTAGACTGGCCGTGTCGGTCCCCTCAGTGTGGCCGGATTCCCCGGGGCTCACCACCCCGGGGCGGATTGAAACAGCCTCAAGAGCCTCTACACGTTCTTGCGGCTCGAATTCCCCGGGGCTCACCACCCCGGGGCGGATTGAAACACTGAAGATCGATTGTGACCTCGTTCTTATCGTCATTCCCCGGGGCTCACCACCCCGGGGCGGATTGAAACACCTTGCGGGTCAGGATGTACGACAGGTTGATCCCATTCCCCGGGGCTCACCACCCCGGGGCGGATTGAAACTTGTCGAACAAATCCGCGACTACTGCCGAACGATGGTATTCCCCGGGGCTCACCACCCCGGGGCGGATTGAAACCAGGTGAACGGCACGCAGGTCGAAATGATATCTCATTCCCCGGGGCTCACCACCCCGGGGCGGATTGAAACGGGCCAGTATGGGCGGATCGCGTTGTCAGAACCCATTCCCCGGGGCTCACCACCCCGGGGCGGATTGAAACTCCATACTGATCGGACATGACAAGATTGACCTGATTCCCCGGGGCTCACCACCCCGGGGCGGATTGAAACTCCAGGTCCGCCATCGTCTCCGAGCGGGATGCCAACATTCCCCGGGGCTCACCACCCCGGGGCGGATTGAAACATGCCGGACAAACCGCAGCGGTGGGAACGCTGCGATTCCCCGGGGCTCACCACCCCGGGGCGGATTGAAACTTCATCTATCCATGTTGTTCCCAGACCAAAGTAATATTCCCCGGGGCTCACCACCCCGGGGCGGATTGAAACAAAGCCCGCGTGCGCGTGCTGGTCACGATGGCCTCGATTCCCCGGGGCTCACCACCCCGGGGCGGATTGAAACATGATGCCAGCCCAGGGGCAGGTCTATGGTGCCGTATTCCCCGGGGCTCACCACCCCGGGGCGGATTGAAACTCTTCTCCAACCAACCGGATGACATTCCTCCACCGTATTCCCCGGGGCTCACCACCCCGGGGCGGATTGAAACCTCTTGTGGCCTTCGTAGGTGTGAAATCCGTCAGTATTCCCCGGGGCTCACCACCCCGGGGCGGATTGAAACATCGGGCCGGAAAAGCACACACGTCGATTTACTCAGATTCCCCGGGGCTCACCACCCCGGGGCGGATTGAAACAGCCTCGCGAAGCGGCCGTAGAAATCGGTCAAGATACATTCCCCGGGGCTCACCACCCCGGGGCGGATTGAAACTTATCCTTGACTGACTTATCTAACGAGGCTCCGCCTCAGACCGACGAGATGTAAAAGAGGGCTCCGGTCGTGCCGATGAGGGGTTATGCTGAAGCATGCCCCATTGAACCGCGTAGCGGTGGATTGTCCACAAGGGACGATGACGACCGGAGCCCGCCATGACTTTACCACGTACCGTCGCCGCTGTCATTAGCCGACACGTGACCCTTGAGGTTGAATCCATCGA
>PLDW01000239.1 GCA_003136315.1 Gemmataceae bacterium
ATTGGACGTATAAACGGGAGTGCGAGGCTCCTGCCGAGCGGTATCACCCTCACGCTCGGCAGGAGCCTCGCCCTCCCGTTAGACCGATGATTGCTCCTCGAATGAGACAGCCTCAGCGGGTTTCTGTGTAAGGCACTTGAATCCAGTACCCGCGGTTGTTGACCCCTCAAGGAAGCAGGTCGGCGACCGCTATCGCACTGCCTGGGGCAGCGAGCGGGGCGATTGTATCGGTCGGGTTGAAGAATTTTCGGTGGAAGTAAATCGCTCCGTGGACGGCCGATGGGTCTGGGCGGGGGTCGCGGTAGACCAGGAGCCGGTTGTGGGCCAGATCGACCACCCAGTAATCGGCAATCCCGGCGGCAGCGTACAGGCTGCACTTGTCGCCTGTGTCGAACGCGAGTGAGGAGTCGGCCACCTCGACGACCAGCGCGGCCGTGGTCGGATGGCCCGGAGGCTGGGACCGGGGTGAGCCGGCAATCACCGCGAGGTCGGGTTCGGGTTCTGACGATTGACCAAGATGGAGAGGCATCTGGGGGCGGTACGTGAACTCTCCGCCGAGCACGGGTGGGAGTGCCTGGAGAGCAAAGACGATCGCACGGGCGTGCGGATCTCTCATCGGGGACATGACGATTACCTTCCCCTCGATGAGCATCACGCGCCGGCCGTGGAAGAATCCGGCCTCGGCCAGTTGGTAGAACTCTTCACGAGTCCACCGGAGGGGATGTGGGGCGTCCGGCCCGGCGGGTGGCTCGGGTGGAGAGGGAAGTACCATTGTCCGCCTCGCGGTTGCCTCCACCAGCATCCTGGTGTGGTTTCAAGTTCGACGCTTCGAGTCGAAAGTCGAAAGTCGAAAACCGGTCCCGCGGTTCAGGAGTCCGTTTGAAGACGCAATGTCTTCAGCTTGAAACTCAGACCTCAAAACGTTCGCCTCTGCCAGAAAAGGGCCGGTCAGTGCCCGAATGTGGCGACCGCCTCCGCTCGGGTCGGGTAGACGCCCAGCATCCGGCTCAGGCGGGCGATCTCCATGACGGTCCGGACCGGCCCGGTCACATTGCACACGTGGAGATCTCCGCCAGCCTCCCGGCACCGCTTTTGGGCGGTCACCAGGGCTCCGCAACCGCTACTGTCCAGGAACGTGATCCGGTGCAGGTCGACCACCAGTTTGGGGTGTTCGACCGCCAAACCGCACAGCTCATCCTTCACATCGTCGGAACTCATTGCGTCGAGGGACTCACCGAGTAACTCGATCACGGCGACATCGCCAATCGTTTCCAGATTCGTGTTCAACCGACACCTCGGGTCTGGGGTGGTCGCGAGCGGGTGGGGCTCTGACACACCGATTTCGCAGTGAGCGGAATCACCCCGTCCCAACCGGGCGGGGGGCTCTGGTTATACTGTAGAATGTAACTGGGCCAGGGTCTTTCCCCGATTCTCGCAGAGGCAAAAGTCACGGAGTCGTGCAGACGATTGGACGCACTCCCCGGTTTTGAACGCCTCGCGCGGCCTCGTACTCGGTCAGGTATTTGCCCGTCAAGAGGGAGTCGGGCGCGAGGCTTGCGACCAATGGAAGAATCCCCGCCATCTGGGATCGCCGGGCCGAGACGTTGCCCGGCCCGAAGAAGCTCGGAAACACCCCCCGTAATTCAGGACGAGCGGGCGGAACCTAACCCCCCAACCCCCTTCCCTAAAAAGGAAGGGGGAGCCGGAGGGCGGAACTTAACCCTCCAACCCCCTTCCCTAAAAAGGAGGGGGAGCAGGAGGGCAGTTTGACTCCCCGCCCGGCTTCGCACCGGCTCCCACACGGAGTTTCCCCAATGACTCTCTCCCGACGCGAGTTCCTCGGCACAGCCGCCGCTGGGGTCGTTCTGACCGTTCCCGGCATCATTCCGTCACCGGCTGCGGACGAGAAGCCCAAGAAACTGGTGCTCATTGTCGGCACACCCAGCCACGGCCCCGGGGACCACGAGTTCAACGCGGGGGTGCTCCTCCTCGACAAGTGTTTGAAGGGGGTCGCGGGGCTCGAAACGGTCGTCTTCCGCAACGGCTACCCGAAAGACGACTCGGCCCTCGACACAGCCGATGGCATCCTCTGCTATGCCGACGGTGGTGTCGGCCATCCGCTGGTCCGGGAGAATCGGTTGGTGCGGATCAGCAAACTGATGGCGAAGGGCGTCGGGTTAATGTGTGCGCACTACGGGGTGGAAGTGTTGAAGGATCTGGGGGGACCGGAGTTTCTGGAGTGGATCGGGGGGTATTACGAGAACATGTACTCGTGCAACCCAATGTGGCGACCAGAGTTCAACGAGTTCCCACAGCACCCGATCTGCAACGGGGTCAAGCCGTTCGCGGTTCGGGACGAGTGGTACTTCAACATGCGGTTCCGGGACGAAATGAAGGGGGTCACACCGATCCTGGTGGCGAAACCGTCGGATGCGGTGCGCGATGGCCCCTACGTCTACCCTCGGGGACCGTACAAGCACATCCAGGAAAGCAAGGGTCGGGCTGAAGCAATGATGTGGGCAGCGGAGCGGCCTGACGGAGGCCGCGGGGTCGGGTTCACCGGTGGGCACTTTCACCGCAACTGGGCGAACGACGATTTCCGCAAGGTGGTTCTCAACGCCCTGCTCTGGATCTGCAAAGTGGAAGTCCCGAAAGCCGGAGTCGGTTCCGAGGTCACCGAGGCCGAGATGGCAGCCAACCTGGACCCGAAGAAGAAGTAGGGCGGGAGGTCGTCATTCCATACGCAAAGCCACATATTGACATCAGATTA
This sequence comes from Gemmataceae bacterium, assembly GCA_003136315.1. Taxonomy (GTDB): domain Bacteria; phylum Planctomycetota; class Planctomycetia; order Gemmatales; family Gemmataceae; genus Urbifossiella. The sequence continues at coordinate 2,771 of PLDW01000239.1, forward strand.
AGCAATTGTGTAGGTCGTGTCGAAGCTTTGTGAGACCCGACGGAGGCGGCTAGACGTCGGGGTTCTCCAATGCCTCGACCCCGACCAGTGAAAGCGGTATTACTTCCGCGGTTGGTTCGGAGCCGAGTCCGGGAACGTCAGGTGGTATTTCGGGTCTGCTTCACGCTTGAGTTCCACGAATAGCTTTGGCATTTCCCGGGTGAGTTTTGCTTCCAGAACCTCCTGGAGGAGCATCGGTTTCTCGTTCTCGAACGACTTGGTCGTGTCCGCCGGGATCACCTTCGTGCATTTGATGATGGCAAACCCCTTGCCGATCGCCACCGGCTGACTCACCTCCCCCACACGGAGTTTCCCAACAACTTTAAGAACCGCGTGCTCGGCCTCATCGTCCATTATGCCACAGGCCGGGATGGGGGGGTGGACTCGGCCTCCGCTTGCGGCCAGTCCCGGGTCTGACTGACGCCTGCTCTCCCGCTCGAACGCGTCTTCACTTGTTGACACAGACTTGTGGATGGCAGCCGCTTCGGCTTCCGTCGAACAGACGATCATCTGGCACTCCCGTTTCTCACCATACTTTCGGTCGAACGCTTGCCGTATCTCGCATTCGGTTGGTGGCTTGACCTTATCCTTGCACAACCGGGCCAGCATCAACTGCGGGATCAAGACATCCTCGATCCACTCGGACTTGGATTTCCCGAACCTCTGGAGGATGGGCTGTTCAAACTTCTCGGGGATCACCCCGAGTGTCTTCGCCTGTGCATCGATCGCTCCGCGAATGTCATCTGCCGAGATCCTCCACCCCTTCTTCGCGAATGCCCGGGCGATAATCTGCTTATTAACAAACAGTTCTAATTCATTCTTTCCGTACTTACGCATCAGGTATTCGCCGAATTGCTGTCGTGTGAGTTTCTCGTCGCCGAAAATCGTCGCGACCGGCAGATTGGGATCGGGCGGTTCGATGACATAAGATCCGAAATAGGTGAAAGACAGCCCAGGGTTATCCCCAGCAAGCGGAAAGGCAAAATCGAGGGCGATCGGAACCGGGCCGAGAGCCGGGACATCGACACGAACACCCGATGGGTGAGCTGGCGTCGGTTTCGCTGTCTCGTGGGTGGGCGGTCCCGGTGGTTCGGCTGCTGCGACTGTGGCCGTCGGTCGGCTCGTCCCGTCCCAGCCGCCGAACCCACTCAGACCGATCCCTGCAGCAACCATGACCGCGGCCAGTTTCCAGTTGACGATCATCGACTTCACCATTCCTTCCGTGAGAGACAGAATCGCAGCCGGGACCACCCCGGCTGCTCCCGTTGCCATCGCCACTGCCCGCCCGGCCGTGGCTGTCACCAACCCCGCCGGGACCGTCGCCACTAGACCCACAATGACCGGCCCGACCCCCCGCCGCGTCAGCCGGTCGCGAAGCATCCGCCGACCCCGAGCCAGCCGACTGGAGAGCGTCCCCTCGGCAAGCCCCAGTTCACGCGCGGCCTCCTTCCGACTCTTCCCCTGAAGTTCGCACAGGACCAACGGCCGACGGAAAAGCTCCGGCAAGGCAGCGAGTTCCTCGTCGAGGATTGCGGCCTCGTCGTCAGGTTCGGGGGCCGGGGTAACCGGTTCGGGGGTCATGGGAGACACCTGCCTTTCGGTCGCGGCCCGGCGAGACCGGACAAACCGGGCCTTTCGGGCGATCCGGCCCGCAACCCCGTACAGCCACGGCCCGAGCGACTCCCGCCAGGCTGTCTGCCGTGCCCGACGGACGAGGACGAGGAACGTGGCCTGGAATGCATCATCCGCATCGGCCGACCGGCCCAGCACCCGCCGACAGACCCCAAGAACCAGCGGCCCGTGTCGCTGGACCAGTTCCGCGAACGCGGCCTCGTCGGCTGATCGCAAGAAGGCGTGCAGCAGGCCAGAGTCCGTCCGGTCATCCCGGGCGGCAGCGGCCAGCCTGGCGACGGCCGGGAGCACACTGAGAGTCATCGGTTCGCCTCCGTGCGACGGCGTCAGGCCGTTCGGGGGTGTATTTCCGCGAGAGGGGTTCGCGCGTCCCGGAATTTTTTCACGAGCAGTGTGGAAGTGGGGAAACGGCATCTTTCCGAGTGGAACTACTCTTTCCGCTCACCGAGACGATCCCATCGACGGGAACTGTTATACAAGTCGTCAGCCCAGCGATGGGGCACCCCGAATCACATCTGCGAAAAACAGCGATGCGGCTCGGAAATCGCCAATATCTTCGCAGGCAATGGTCCGGATGTAAGCCATGAGCACCGGGGGGAAGACATATGGATGCTCCTGGAGGAGTACCAGAATCTCGTTTGGCAGTTTCCCCTCCCAGAGTTGAATGAGCCTCGTCCGAATCCCGGCCGCATATCCTGGCAACGACCGCTGCTTCGCATCGCGGAGAAAAGGGGGCAGCAGGTCGTGCACGTTTTTCGGGAGCAGTCTGGCCTGGATCTTTTCCACCAGCTCCAGTGCCCTCTGATAGTGACCGCCTTTGTAGAACTGCGTGGCAGCCAAGAATCGCAGGAGATGCTTCTCCATAGCCTTGTAGACGGCTCCCACGTTCCGCAGGAGAATGTCTCCGGCGGCAGCGAACTTCTCCTGTGCGAGCGCGGTGTCTCCGGTTGCCAAAGCCATCTGGCCTTCGGCAGACGTGTGTCTGGCGCTCCCGTCTATATTAACCCGGCAAAAAAGAT
>PLDW01000310.1 GCA_003136315.1 Gemmataceae bacterium
CGGCAAAACCCGTTTGGTGCTAGTACCGGGCAATCGCCGGTCGGGGACCATTGCTGGGTTTCGCCCCCGTATCCGGGATCAAAGCGCTGGTATTCCGCTAACGTCACAGACTTTGCTGCCAGAGCAAACGTGCGACCGATGCGCCTCTTGTGCTGATTCTCACGTAATTCACGCCCGGCCTCAGTCGGCGGCGACCCCAACAGGAACTCCACTGGGCCGGGAATCACCACCATCGTCTGTCCCTGCCCGTTGACGTACCACTGCGGCGGCGTCCTCTCTTTCTCCTTCGTAACTAACTGCTTGATGCCGTCGAGCCGTTTCTCTGTTTGCTCCCTGTCCTTCGCCCATTCTTCATTCTCCTGATTCAACCACGTTTCTTCCTTCCACCTTCGCAGCAGCCATTCTGACGCTGCATGAAGCCCCGGATCAGCATCCCTCCGATACATCCCCTTTAACTTCTCCAGCAGGGCTTTCTCGGCATCGGGTGGCAGTTCCTTTTCGTTGAACTCCCCCAGGCTCAGAATCAATGCCCGGCGTATCGTGATGTCCGGCTCATCATCCAGTCGCTTGATGATCGCCCCAGCCTCAGTACCCAGAGGGCCGAAACGGTGGATCAAATAGCTTCGGACCCTGGGATCGTCCGGCTCTTTGCTACGCTTCAAGAGCGGCCAGACCTTCTTCGCTTGGCCCATCTTCAGCAAAGCCACCGCCGCATTCGCCTGCCGCATCGCCAGCTTTTCTCGCTTCTCGTCCGAAGAGGGCATGTCGGCGGGCAACTTCCTGTCGATCTCGCCGGTCAGAAGTGACAAACCCTGCGCCCTGCGTTCCTTCAACTTCGGATAGATCACGGCGAACTGCTTGTCGTCAGCGTCCATGATGAGGTCGGCCAATTTTGCCGGGTTGTCGGCGGCGTAGTCGGCCAGCAGGTTCGTAGCCAATGTTCGTTCAGAAGCACGCTCCGGGTTCCGATCTCGGAAGATGACAGTCAACGGATCGAGCAACGAGTTCTTCGCAGGACGGTACATCTCGCTCAACTGACCCAGGAACAGCGGGTTTTCCAGCACAAGGTCATTGACGACCAGAGGGCCACACGTTTTCCACTTCTCGCTCTCCGAGTCATACTTCGCCAGCGCCGCCGCTGCTCGTAGGCGTTGCGATTCCTTGCCATTCTCCGGTGTTTCCACCACGGCCCACAGCTTGTCGAGCAATGCGTCCTTTTGCGAACCCAATGCGTCACGGATGACCGGAACTTCATGGGGCTGGGCGTCAAGCAACCGACCGTAAAGGTAATCGACTTGGCCGGGGTCCATCGGCAGCAGGGCAAGACTGACGTGGAGTTTCTGCCGGGACTTCGCCGCCGCCTTGTCGTTCTCCTCACGCAGCAGCGGATCGGTCCATCTGCGATACTCCGTCATATCGCCGATGATGGCAGCGGTTTGCGCCGTCTCGGCATCCAAAACCCGCTGTACCAGCCCTGCGGCGTGAGTGGCCTTCTGCTGCTCGACCACCCGTTCACGAACGGCCAAACCCGTGAAGGTAGCGACGGCCAGAAGCACGCCGAGAACCGCACCCCGCACCCCATGAATCCGGCCCGCCTTACTCATCATCTTCTTCTGTGGCGGCGTCCAGTTCTTCTTTTGTGTGTGCCAACGAATCGTGAACCACTGCAACAGTGATGGCAGTTGCCGGTTCTCTGGGCGAGCGTTCCACACCGCCGCCCGATCCGCCAATAGCAGTTCCGCCCGGCCACGGCGAGTTTCCTTCTGCTTGCGGGTGAGCCATTCCCGCAACGAGTGAACCAGATAGTCGTGGGTGAGTTGGTAGTATTTCTGACCCGGCTTGGTCTGGAGAACGGAAGCGGCATCTGCGTCCTTCCCTTCCGGGTCGGTTGGCGTGATGAGGCGGATTTCGTTGTCGAGAATGCGGATCAAGTCATCAAAGTCCTTGGGACGGCTACCATACCCGGACGCCTCCAGCAACTCGGCATACGACCGCATATGGCCCTTGATGTCACTGCCGGTTTCCGGCAACAGGATTTTCAGGTCGGCCCTCGCCGCCTTCTGGTGATAGCGGTGTTCGGGAGGAGCCGTGGACGCACTGAACGTCTCTTCGAGGAACGTGACGCCCACGCCTTCCGTGCCGCCGACTGCTTTCAGGGAGGTGGGCGTCCACGCTTTCCCCTTCATCATCTCCGCAAAAAGGGCCAGCCGGACGCAAATGACTTTTCCTTCTTGCGCCAAACCGGACACGGCCTGTTCAAGAAACTGTTTCTGGTCCTTGCTGGTTTCGCTCGGATTTTCCGGCAGTAGGCCAAAGGCTCGGCCAAACGCCGCCAGCACTTTCTCCGCATGGCGAATCGGGAAGAGATCGACCGCCGCCGAGTTCTGCCCTTCAACGAGTCGAACCTCCAAGTCCCGCATGAACCGGGTTGCCGCCATCCAGAAATCATCCCGCACCATGACGACGGACTGCACCCGCCCACCATCGCATTGCCGCAGGGCTTGCACCAGTTCGGTATTTTCTTCTTCCTTCTTCGTATGAAGCCACTGCTCGAACTGATCGAGGACGATGACCACCTTCTTGCCCACAGGAACGACCTGACCCCGGCGGAGTGCCGCCAGTGTAGCCTTCAGGCTCAAGTTGTCGGGCAATGCAGGACAGCGTTTTCGCAGACCGTTCAGCAGTCGAGTTTCGGTTTCCTCGGAGGTCGCCTCGACGTGGACGGCGATCACATCCTCGGAGAGACGAGGGAGCAACCCGGCCTTCACCAGCGACGATTTTCCACATCCACTGGGACCGTAGATGAGGCCCACGGTAAAGGTGTTGTCGGCATCCTTCTCTTCGATCCGGGTCTTCCAGAACCGCAGGCTGTCAGGCAACCCCTCTCGGTCCCGTGGCCCTGGTAACAATTCGAGGAAGAAGTCGGCGTCGTGGGCATCGAACGAACGCAACCCTTTCGGCACGATCTTGATGGCGTGGTGGTCCGAGGTCGGGGTTGCCGGGGTTGCCGAGGATCGCCCGGATGCAAGTGAAGTGGATGGCGGCTGCACAACCGCTGTCGCTGACCAAGAGCCGATCCCTTTCGCATCGGGGTCAGACTGCTGGTTAATGGTCTGCTCGGCTAGAAAGTGCCGAAGATCATCCACCATGTCCTGAGCGGTCATGTACCGCTCAGATGCTCTCTTTGCTATCGCCTTGAAACAAATCCGTTCCAGTTCCTTCGGAATGCTTTCATCGACTTGCCGAAGTGGACGAGGTTCGTGGGTCGCCACCTGATCCAGCAGTTCAGCTTGCGAATCCGCCCGGAACGGCTGACGCCCCACCAATAACTCGTAGAAGACGAGGCCCAGGCTGAAGATGTCGCTCCGGCCATCAACCCGATGCCCTTCGCCACGGGCCTGTTCGGGACTCATGTAAGCAGGCGTCCCGGCATATCGTGGCCCCTTGCCGATGTCCTGCTCTCGTAAGGCCAGGCCAAAATCAGCCACGAAGGGCTTCCCGCTCTTGTCGAGGAGGAGGTTGCCCGGCTTGATGTCTCGATGAACCAGACCTTGCTTGTGGGCGAAATGAAGTGCCTCAGCCACCGTCGCCACCAGTTCGACCGCTTCGTGGATCGGAAGCCGGGACTGCTTGAGCCTTTTGGCGAGGTCGGTGCCGTCGATGTATTTCGAGACGATGAAAAAGGGGCAGCCTTCGGTGCTCCCCACGTCATGCACGGGAACGATGTTCGGGTGATCGAGGTTTGCTGCGGTGCGGGCTTCTGTGAGATAGGTTTCGGGGTGATCCACCAGCTTGCGATGCGGAACCTTGATAGCGACAGGCCGGTGCAACTGCCCGTCATGAGCGAGGTAGACGACGCCGAAGCCGCCTTTACCCAAAACTTTTTCGATGCGATAACGACCGATGTGTGAAGGGAGATCGGCAATGACGGCTGGTGAATCCGGGCCGTCCGGCTGGAAAGCATCTGTTCTGTTGGGGTCGTTCATCGCCCATCCCGTCAACCGCCTCCGAGTTTGACCAGAAGCGAAATTGTACCGAAAGGGCTTGGGGAGTGCAATTTCACGGCGGGTTCACTTCATCGGATGTTTCTCGAAGAACTCCCACATCAGGTCATTGGCCGAGACCTTCATGGCTGACCTGCCGATAAAGCCAACGAGAGGTTGCTCACCCGGCCAGGTAGGACCGCTTTACTCGATCACAACCAGCGCAACCTCCGCCCCGTCCTTGCCGCCGCAGGTCTTCCGGTTCACTTTCATCTCGTCGCCGTCCTTGGAAGGCGTGGCCTTGGCCGGGGTGTGAAAGGTGCCCCTGGCCTGGGTGGAGATTGTGATCGTGCGGAGAACGATTATCTGGTGCGTCGTGGTTGCTTTGCCGGTCTCCAAATGGGTTGCGGTCGCCCAGGTGCCGTACTTCGTGTGGGTGTCCATCGCCACGGCGATTCAACTGTCGATCACGGCGATGAACTGATGAGGCTCGCACGATTCCGGTCATCGGACCCGGCGTGGTGCAAGCGGGTTATTGTGTGGGAGCACTTTGAGGGGCGGTGATGCGGATCGAACACATTGGGGTATGGGTCGATGACCTGGAGCGGGTACGGGACTTCTACGCCACTTATCTTGGTGCCGTTGCTGGGGAGAAGTACACGAATCCTCTAAAGCAGTTCGAGTCGTACTTTCTGACACTACCCAGCGGAGGGTGCCGGCTCGAACTGATGCGGGTCACAGACCTGCTGGGCAAGTCGATGGTGCCGTGTAGCGGGTATGCCCACATCGCTGTCGCCCTTGGATCGGAAGCGGCGGTAGACGCCCTCACTGCTCGGCTGCGGGCTGATGGCTACCAAGTCGTGGACGGCCCTCGGCGAACCGGTGACGGATATTACGAGAGCGTCGTTCTCGACCCGGAGGGGAACCGGGTCGAAATGACGGTATGAGCGAAGCCTCGGCATAGTCCTGATCGTCCCTGTTGCCGGTGGCCTTCTTCATCACTCCCTTCGCCACTATCGGGTCAACCGGGATGGTTATGACGACCCCTGTTTGTTCCGTTTCCCCCGTCCCTGCCGGCACGCCTCGCTACAATGCCGTACCTGGTCCCAACACCGCTCCCACTTCTTCCGCCAGGAGAACTGACGCTCGCAGGTCGCACACGTCTTCGAGGGCAGGCTCTCTTTCTTGCGGACCACGGGAACACTCGGCATTCCGGTATGATGGTCAGGCGACGGCTATTGTAGCCGCATGGCGACGAAGGCCGCAGGCCGAGATGACGCAAGCACGCAGACCGTGACACGGGATGAAGAGGAGCGACCGCCAAGGCAGGCCAGGGATTCGGGGAGGGGACGGACGAATGACGCCGGAACAAGTCGCCGCCAGTTACGACCAGATCGCCGAGCGGTGGCTCGACCTCTCAACTTATGGGTTCGCTCAGATCGAGCGGGCCGTCGCCTTCGTGAAGCGCAGGGGCGTGGCCCTGGATGTCGGGTGCGGTACGGGACGCTGTTTCGACCTGTTGGCCCGATATGGCTTTCGCATCGACGGTGTAGACTCGTCCCCGGCGATGATCGCTCTCGCACAGGAGAGGCACCCGGAGGCCCGGCTGTTCCACGCCGACATCTGCGGGTGGGAGTTGCCCCGGTCGTATGACCTGATCGTGGCGTGGGATAGCGTGTGGCATGTGCCGCTGGACCGGATGGAGGTGGTCCTGATGAAACTCTGCCGAGGACTGTCGGCGGGCGGGGTACTTGTCTTGTCGTTGGGCGGGACGGACGGGCCGGAAGAGAAGCGGAACTCGTGCATGGGACCGCCGATGTACCACGCCACGCTCGGCATCCCCAAGACCCTGCACGTCCTCGCCGAAGCGGGCTGCGTCGTCCGCCATCTCGAATATGACCAATACCCCGAATCCCACGTCTACCTGATCGCCCAACGGACAGCGGGCGGCAACCTGACAACGTGCGACCGTGTTCGGCTGGGTCCGGTCGAGGCCGGCGACCTGCCCCGCATGTTCGAGTTGCAACTCGACCCCGACTCAAACCGCATGGCGGTGACGATCCCACGAAGCCGTGAGGCGTTCGACACTCATTGGGCCAAGGTGCTAAGCGATCCGAGGAACATCATCAGGGCGGTTCTGTTCGACGGGAAGATGGTCGGGTACATTTCCTCGTTCCCGATGGACGGCCAGGATCACGTCGGGTACTGGATCGACCGGGCGTGCTGGGGCATGGGGATCGCCAGCCGGGCGCTGCACCTGTTGCTCGGCGAAGTTACGGTTCGCCCGTTGGTCGCCACCGCCGCCACGAGTAACGGGGCGTCCGTCCGGGTGCTTCAGAAGTGCGGGTTCGTCGTCGAGGAGGTTCGTCTTTCGCCCGCCAGTGACCGCTACCCGGAGTGCGAGGAGGCCGTCCTCGTACTCCGGTAAGCTCCACCCAGGCCGGTCACGAAGATGCGTGACCCCGCTGGGTCTTCAAGGCGACCCCATCGCCTGCCGCTTCTCGGCCACGAACCGAAGATGGTGGCGCAGGTGGTTGATGGCGTGCAGCAGCAGTTGCCGTAGCGTCACCAGGCCGGTTTCGCTGTGGACGGCGGTGCGCTGCCAGGCGTCGGGTGCGACCAGCCTGAGCGTGCGGGCCACCTGTCGCCGGGTGACGGCCACCAGGTCGAGTTCTTGTTCGAGATCATGGTCCTGGTAGCGCAGCGGCTCCGGGTAGCGGAAGCCATCGGCCCCCAGGAGTAGGGGGCGCTCCATCGCCACGGTGCGTTTCAGGCGGTCGGCGAAGAACTGCTCGCAGTCGGCGATGTGGCAGACCACTTCGAGCGTACTCCACTTCCCGGCGACCGGGCGGGAGCGCTGTTGCTCGCCGGTCAGCCCTGCCACGGCGAGACGCAGTTCTTCGACTCCCTTCTCGAAGGCCGAGATCAGGTCCGGGGCGGTGAGCGTGTCGTCGTCCCTTTGGGCGTGTTCGATGGCTGACGCTTGCATTGGATTGGCCTCCCAGGGTCACTTGAACGCCGCCGCCACCAGCGCTTCCAGTTTGTCGTCGAGCATGGCAGCCGTGGGACGGATGCGCTCGTTGCCGAACTGGCCGAACAGCGAGGACGGCTTGTCGTATTCCACGCAGGTCTTCCCGTCTTCATTCTCGTAGATCAGGACTCGCAGCGGTGCATACAGGCTCGCCCGGATGTCATGCTGGGTCATCTGAACGGCGAACAGCGGGTTACCTACGACGTATTGAATCGCCTTCCGCTTCTGGCCGGCGAGCCGCAACAGCGCCCCGTGGTCTTGCGTGCCAAACAGCATGAAGCCGCTCGGCCCCACCATCGCCCCAATTTTGGCCTTCGCCGCCTCGATGTCGCCGCTTTCCGTAGTCGCTCTCCGCACATCGGGGTCGAACGTACCAAGCTGCTGATCGAAGGCTTTGACAACTTCCTCGAACGGCTTGTTCGTTTCCAGCCGCACATGGTCAACAGAAATGCGAGTGGTGTTCATTTCATTCCCCTCTTGGCGATGTGTCGCAAAGCTACCAAACACGAAAACGCAACCAAGCACGGCGGCGCTACCGACCACCGAGCAAACCCGAACGGCCCAGCGCTGTTGAATTGTCATCGTCGTTCCTCAGTCGTCGTTGGAGGGCGAAGCTGTCGCAATTTCCGTTCGGCCAGGCGTGCCCTCGACATTCTGGCCGTCAGCCGTGCCCCCCTGAACCACGCCGTCCGCCCGGTACTGGAGACTCAGATGCTAGGACGGGAAGCACTTGCCGAAGGCCACCAGCAGCCTGGGCGACCCCTGGATGCGAATTCTCCTGCGAAGCAACGCCCACAGCAGGCTCCGCTCTTTCGCCAGGAAGCCCAGCCACGTTTCGCTATCGGCGGTCACTCGCATGTCGGCCTCACCCTGATGACCATCCTGGACCTGCAACGAGCCGCCCCGGATTGCCACGGTCGCTTCCTTTGGCTCCTTGCCGCTGAACGTGAAGTGGTAGACGGCGTTCAGCCCGGCCGCCTTGCCCGGCTGGAACAGCAACTTCAGCCCGAACAGGAAACCGGCGATGGAGGTCGCCCGGATGCCACTGCCCACCCGCTTGATCTTCTTCTTCGGGAAGCGGCGTGGAGCGTACTCCTCGGCGTCGGAGCCGGGGATGACGTACAGCGTCTCCTCCTTCTCGGTGAGCGGGCGCAGCGTATCCTTGAGGAACGTCTTGCGGTCGATCAAGAAGGGGCCGATCACGTCCTCGCCCGCCGGGCAGACGGCCAGGCAGTACGCCGCCTTGTAGTTGGGGCCGAACGAGAGGGACTGCCACATTGAGGCCGTCTCCGACAGGCTGACCTTCTCCCGGTAGCTGAGGGCAGTGTTGCTCTCTGTCACCTTCTCGACCCAATCGCTGAAGCCGCTCATGAACTCCCGGTAATTGTGCGTGGCGCAGTTGGAGAACTGGAAATCGCCGTCCAGCGAGATGGCCCCGACCGGGCACGCCGCCACGCACAGCTTGCATTCGAGACAAGGGTTGTAGTCGATGGGTTGGCCGTAGCTCGTCGCCTCTTCGTCGAGCAGGACGGTGCCCAGGACGATGAAGTTGCCGAACTTCGGGTGGATGACGTTGCGGTGGATGCCCATATGGCCCAGGCCGGCGGCGACGGCCACGGGCTTGTGCGAGACGACCCAAATCTTGCCGGGGAAGCGGTCCATCTCCATCGGGAAGCCCGCCGAGGGGTTCAGTGCCCGGACGCCCCGCTGTTCCAGGGCGGCGACGATCTTGCGGGCGACCTCGTTGGTTTGGTCATAGCTGGCGTGGAACTCCAGGTTCGAGGCGGAACGAGCGGGGCTGCGGATTGGCTCTCGGTTCATGCGGCAGACGAAGCTGAGGAGCGTCCGGGCGTGCGGGAAGTGACGCAGGATGTCGGTCCGCTGGTCGTCCAGGGCCGGGCGGCTGATCTCGACGAGGCCGACATCGTCGGCCCCGCAGTCCAGACACAACTGACGCAGCCACCCCGCATCAAGGGGCTTGAGCGGCTCGGCGCTGTCGGTACGGTTGCTCTCACGGAAGCGCTGCACGGTCGGGTGTTCGGCCAGATTCATGATGCTTTCTCATTTATTGCATATGCAACTATCGTCCCAAAAAAACGGGCCGCTCAGGCTTCGGGCCTGGTCTGTCGCAGCTTCTTCGCTGCCTGGTCGAGCAGGGCGACTCCCTCGTTCCCCAGGAGTTCGGTGGCCTGGCGCTGGGCCTCCTCCCAGGCCGGTATCGCCTTCTCGATCAGCCGCTCGCCCTGGGCTGTCAACCGGAAGGGTTGGGCACGGGCATCCTCGTCGGGCACGACCTCCAGCCAGCCGTGGGCCTGCAATGGCTTGACATTTCGGCTGAGAGTGGACACGTCGAGTTGCAAAATCTCGCAGACCTGGGCGGGCCGGGCGAGGCCGAGTCGAGCGGTGACGACCAGGATGTTCAACTGACTGACCTTCAGGCCCAGCGGGCGCAGGGCATCGTCGTACAGGTTGGTGACGACCCGGTTGAGTAGCCGCAGACGCACGGCGATGCACGTCCTGGAGATCGTGTCGATGTTGCTGGTCGTGGCTTTGTCCATAATCGTGCGTTTCCCTTACCGTCACGATTATTGTATATGCAACTATCGGCTGGGGTCAATGGCATTCATTGATGATTCCGGCACAATGGCGATCCGCCCTCTCGCAGTAGGTCGGGTCGGCATCGTCCCACTTCACGTCGTCCGAAAGCCCGAAGATGGCCGGGACCGGCTCGTAAACAATCGACAAACCGAGTTACTTCTCGCCCTCGATCAGCTTCACCCGCCGCTTCTCCCGGCCCTCGACCGGCTGGCCCACGGTGACGACCAGCGAACCGTCCTTCGCCACCGTGTCGGCGTAATCCGGCACGCCCTTCGGGTAAATCGCCTCTGCTTTGGGGTTCTTGGGAGCCTTGCCGTTCACGATGGGCGGGCCGAATGTGACCGTCACCTTGGGGCTGTCGGCGGCGGGCCTGCGCCGCCCGTAGACCTCGACGAAGTTCGCCACTTTGCGGTCCAGCACCAACTTCTCCCCCTTGAACCGCAGAGCGCCGACGAACAGGTTTTCGTCCTTGTCGTGGGAGTAGACGAATGCCCCGACCCAGGTGTACGGCTTGCCGTCGATCTCCAGGGCGTCCATTTTGGACAGGCGATAGGTGTACTTGCCCTTCTTCCACTCGAACGGGCGGTGCACGCTCACGAAGTCGCCCTCGTGACCGGAACTTTGGAAGAACCCGCCGTCCGGTGGCCGGATGGCGTCGGCGCTGCGCTCGCCCCACATCGAGAACAGGAAGCCGGGGCCGATGGTGCGCAGCTTCGGGTCTTTCTTGGTGTACCCGTCCGATTGGGTCTGGATTCCACCGTAGAACGCCGTCTTGCTCAGGTGGCCGAGGCCGATGGGGGCGATGTACAGGTTGACCGACGATGGCACGTCGTCGCTAATCGTCACGTCCACCGCCAGGCTCTCGAACGGCGTCTCCCCGCCGATGTCCCACCAGATATCGACCAGGTGCCAGGGCATCGAGGCGTACTTCTTCTCGCCCTTGGGCTGGTCTCGGTCGGCAGCGGGAGCAAAAGCCAGGACGAGAAGGAGGATGGCTACCGGCGAAAATCGGAGGTGCTTCACGAGACAACTCACTCGTTCCGGGTCAATCAACGATAATATGCAACTTCGCCTTGAAGTTCTTGTGGCCGGTCAGCGGGCACACCTTCATGGCCTCCATCGACGGGATGACGGGCAACGGGTTCTTGGCGTCGGGGAATTGGTAGAGGAGAATCGTCTCGCCCGTGCGATGGTCCCACACCTTCATCGCCGGGGCGGGCTTTTCGTCACTGCGATTCCATTGCAGGTACACGAACTTCTTCGTTTCGGAGTCGAAGGCGGTGTATTGGTCCATCAGCTTGCCCCCGCCGAACCGGACTTCGTAGGCCACGGTCTTGTCACCATCCTGGCTGGTCACTTTGTAGATGTTCCCTGCCAGAGCGGGCGTCGTGCCGGCCAGCAGGCCGACCACAGCGAACAGTAGCAGTCGATGGCTCATCGTGTTTCTCCAGTCTTGGTCCCGGCATGTCATGACCCGGCAAATCTGCTGTCCCTGTGACGAAGCGGAAGGCGAAATGGATTCCCAGCAGCAGGACCACGTTTCAGTCTTGTGACAAAGCCGGGCCTATATCCGTTTGTGCCGCTGAAAGAACTCCCACATCAGGTCATTGGCCGAGAGGTTCATGGCCGACTTGCCCAGAGCCGTTGATGGAGATTTGCGACCGGGCCAGGTGTGACCGCCCTCCTCGACCACCACCAGCACGACCTCTGACCCGTCCTTCCCGCCGTCGTAAGTGGTCCGGGTCACGTTCATCTCGCCGCAGCAGTTGCCCCCGTTCCAGAAAAACGACGAGGATGTGCCGGTCCCGTTCGGGTAGACGGCGATGAAGCCTGCCTCGTCAGCCTTCCAATTCAGACCAGAGAACCACGCCATCATCGGCCCGTTCATTGTCGCTCCGTGCAGCGCCAAGACGACCGGAAGCGGCGTTTTTTGGTCGTGGTCCTTTGGAACGTGAACGATGTAGGAGCGGGTCATGCCGCCAACGATGATGGAACGGGTCGTACCTGGACGCAGCCACCAGGAGAAGTAAAGATCGCTGATCGGCATCGACTATTCTCCGCTTGCGATGTCTCGCACGCCTTCAGCATCGGTGCTGTGAACGGCTGACAGCCTGAAGATCAACATTCGGCTATCTTATCCTTGACTTGAAGCGATGCAGCCGTCCACGGCTGATCGCCGGGGTTGTGGACATGGCCGCCGACAAGAGGTAGATTTCGGTGACTGAAATCCACGAACTTGATCGCTCTTTGCAGGTCGCTCGTGAGCGACTACAGCGAGCCATTTCAGCCCTTGCCCCGAAACACGAAGGAGGCGAGTGGGAGGAGTACCATGCCGCCCACCAGGAAGTGCTTCGGCTCGAACGCCAGTTGGCGGCGGCGAAAGGCGAGGAGTATGCTGAACCGTGCGGCTTCCCCCTGAAGTGGGATGCTGGCGCTCCGATGCCGCATCTGATGGTGAACGACAACCGGGCGCTTCTTGCGTTCCTGTTGAGTGAGCCGGACCCCGCCTGGGACGGGAGCCACGTCACGATCAAGAGTCCGGGAAGCGGGCAGACTGAGCCACTGGGCCTGGTCGAGTTCGATTTCTGCACGTCGGCAAAACTCGGAGCGCCAAACGACGAGGTATTCGAGGGACACCCGCTCAACGGCAAGGGACTCGAAGCCTACGGGGCGCAGAGGGTCGTGAATTCCCGCTGGCTCAAGGAACTCGAAGCGATCAACAGCGTACACCGCTGTTACCGGCCCGAAAGCTGGCGGGATCGGAATCACTTCGTCTTCTGGTTCCATGACTCCACGTTCGAGTGCGTAGCCCGGTCATACAAGGTGGAAACGCACTGCACAAGTATGAGGGCGCTGCTCGGCCTGATGGTGGAGCGGCTGATTTCGTGAAAGGCAGAAAGCCGGGCCTCTATGGCAGACACACGCCAGGTCGTCAGTTGGTCACTCGAACGCAAGTGCGCCTTCCGCTCCGGGGAGCAGTGGTTCCTTCCCGCCCGGACTTGCACGCAGTTGGCCGACCTCCGAACCGTGGCCTCTGCCGAGGGCGATCGCCGGGTCGTCAACGGCATCTGCGTGACGAGTTGGACGACAGAGCGGGACAACACAGGCAACGTACACAACGTCCCCTGTTCCGGCTTTCACATGGAAGACCGGCTGGGGCCAGTCGGCGGTCTGGAGGCAGCGCTGGCGACCTGCCGGGCCTGCGAGGCGAACGCCAGGACCGAACTCGGCATCGAGGTGGCCGGGTGCTTTGGGCATCTAGAAGCCTTGGCCTCAA
>PLDW01000238.1 GCA_003136315.1 Gemmataceae bacterium
TAAGCCCTGGGCAGGGCTGGCGTTACACCGCATGGCTTGGCTCCCATGGCTGACGCCCTTGGCTACTATCTGCCGCCTCTTCGAGGCTCCGAGCCCGATCGGTTCCCCCCAAATAAAGTTGGCCACTTCCGGCTGCGACGACACACTATTGGGTGAAGAAACGTTCGCTGCACCCGAGAGCCACGGATGCCCACCCAGATCCTGAAACTTCTGGCTGCTGTCGCGACCGACACTCCCAACGCTGTGCTGCTCGCCCAGTTCGCGACATCACGCGACGAACTCGCGTTTGCAGAACTCGTCCGTCGTCACGGCCCGAGCGTCATAGGTGACCTGCTATGACAACGCAAGAGGGGGAGGATAAAGTTTAACGAAAAACACGGTATGTTGACACGGAGATTGAGCAAGCGTACACTGGGCATACTGGGGGAGAAAGGACGATTTATGAGCAGGAAACAGTTAGAAGCGGCCGGGTTCGTGGCCGCCCCGTTGCCGAGTCCGTTCCCGCACGTGCGCAAGTATGGCCTCGTGCGGACGACCGAGTTTGAGGAAGACAGTCGCACGAAAATAAGAATAGAGACAGGCGTCCTTACGGAAATCGGAGGGGAATCGTATCTCTCCCTAAACGCCAACAGCGTCCTTGTCTAAACTCCTGCCCCGGCACTTTGCTGGGATACGAAACAACCCGGCCAAAAGCCGGGTTGTTCTCGTTAAACTTCTGGGTGGTCACCGTTTCGGCAAAGATCGCTGATAACCGGAAACACGCGTTCCGTCCTTCCGGGTGTACCCCTTCATGTTGGTTTTCGGCGCGATCTGGGTTCCCGGTCGGGTTCCCGCGGCAGGCAAACTGTTGCCCAGTTCCGGGACTTCATCGGGAGATATGAGACGTTCCGACGGTTCACATCTTCTACGCTAAATAGATCAAGAATATTTATTTACAATGGAAATAAACGTGGATTTATTCAAAGAACTCTCAACGCTCCGAACAATGCAATGACCTGCACATTGGTGCTAGTTGAGGAGGGTGGGATCTGGAAAGTCGACCAGATCACCATGCCGTGATGGGAAGTGTCGGAACCTAACCCCCCAACCCGCTTCCCTAATACAGGAACCCGTTGAGNNGGCGAGGCTCCTGCCGAGCTTGACCTTCACGCTCGGCAGGAGCCTCGCCCTCCCGTTAGACCGATGATCGCTCCGGGAATGAGACAGCCTCTGCGGGTTCCTGGATAAGAAGGAAGGGGGAGCCAGAGGGCGGTTTGACTCCCCTCTGCCTCCCAGACGAGCGGTTTTGTCCGCTGGTCCTTACCCTTGCACCGGCATGCAGACCTGTTCGAGTAACTTCTCGCACATCTCCTGAATCACATCGGCCAGGTTGGGGAGGGGTGTGCCTTCCGGGAGCGACTCCCGGACCGCAGCCAACCACCGGGGGAAGCTGTACAGACGGGCGAAGCCATCCAACGACACTGGCTCCAGTCGGGCGTGTTTGCCCCGCCGCTCCGCCTCCTGCAACAGCGTCTTGCTCTTGCCGCTCACCGTCAAGTCGTCTTCCGGTCGGTGCAGGATCAGATGATCGACCATCGCGGGCTGGGTGTCCATCACCGCCAGTTTCACTTCCAGATCCTTCGGCTTCCCGGCACCGCGGGCCAGGAACAGGCCGATCCCGACCTTCCACGGTTGCGCATCCTTGCACGCCCAGTGGGCAATGGTGACGACCCCGTAGGTCGGGTGATCGCCGTAGCCCCACTCCGGGACGACGTGTTGGAGTCGCCACGGCCCGACCTTCACCCCGTGCTCGTGGCACACGGCCAGGAATGCGCCGAGTCCGGCCTGAAGTTCTCGCGTCGCTCCGGTCAGTGATCCTTCGGGTTCCAGTTTCCGCCGGGCGGCCCGGTGCTCCTGGTCCCACAACTCCACCAGAGCCGCGTGCGACAGGGCCGACGACCTCGCCAGCCCAGTCACCCGGGGGAGCGGTTGGGCCGGTTCCGGTTCAGCCATCGCCGCAGGAAAGGACAGCATCGGCGGCACCTCCACGGCCGCCGACAGGGTGGGGGCGGTCGTGGCTGTGGGAGACTCGACCACGGCTGTCACGGCGAAGCGGGCAGCCTCGAAGACCTCGGTTGTCGGTCCCGACTTCCTCACGCTGCTCACCTCCCAAGGTTCCGGATCCACCGCAATTGCCATCGGGATTTCGTTCAGGCTCAGAACAGCCGACGGCGACACCGCGGCGGGGAGTGCGGGTGGGGTTCCCGGTGCGGCGGGAAGCTCGCCGCGAGGAGTCGGGGGAGGGTCGGGCGGGGCCTGGATCACGGTCACCGATTTGAGCGAGACCGGCTCCTCCTCGTCCTCATCGTTGCCGAGCAGTGCAGCGATCCGGCTGAGGGTTCCCCGGTCGATCGCTGGCAGGTTGGGGACGAGACGACCCGGTCCGGGTGGGAGGGCGGCCTCGATCCGGTTGACCGGGACAGGCGTGTCGTTGGTCCGGAGGGGCGTCTGGCCGGGTGCGGGATCGGCCGGCTGCGACTCGACCAGTCGGCTGGGTCCGGACACCCTCGCCTGCGGTCGCGGGTCGGTTTGAATATCGTCCGGACCGTAGATCACATGATCGAACAGATGGCGGAACTGCTGAAGCATGTCGCGGAGGGTCGGCTCGGTCGCGGCGATCCGCATCACTTGCTCGTCGGCGAACGGGGTGATGTCGGATCGGGTCTCGCCTTCGGGCAACTCGTCAAGGCATGGCCGCAACCGGGCCTCGACCACTCGCCGGACCAGATCGGAGGGCGGGGCCTCCAGTCGCAGGGCCTTGACAGTCCCGTGCTTGGGGACATGGACCGGGTTGTTCAAGCGATCCTGGATGTATCCGTCGAGAGAGGGGACGAATCGATTCCACAGCCCCCGCTCGGCGAAGATGAGGAAGCAGAGTCCATCAATCTGGTGCATCACCTGGACAATCCCGGCGAAGAACGATTCGGCGGTCTTGTGGGCGTCGTCGCTCCGTCGGGCCAGAAGGAGGTCTTCGAGCTGGTCGAAAGCGACCACGACCGGGGTTTTCAGGCTCCGGAACACATCGGTCAGCACTTTGAAGAGCGAAAGCACCAGATCCTGCCGGGTGGGGCGGACGTGGAACTCCAGTTCGGCAAAGCCGTAGGTCAGGAAGTTGGCCAGTTCGGCCTCGTCCTTGAGTAGCGCTGCGCGTGCGAACCCGTTGAAGACCTGTCGCCGCATCAGCCCGGCGGTGTTGTGGGCCTCGGAGCGGGCGACGTTCGCACACACCAGATCGAACGCCTTTTGCGGGGTCAGCCCGGCATCTGCGAGCGCCTGGGGCAGGGGGGTTGGGAGGCGTGCAAAGTTGGAGTACCCGGAGAGGTTCTCGGCGAGCCACTCGGCCCGTTCCTGGGCCTGCTGGGTGCCAAGCCCGAGCCGCCGTGCCCATCGCCCGAACCCGGGTGGGGGGAAGAGTTCGACTTTCTCGTCCGGAGCGAGGTCTCGCAGGGCGATCCCGAGTTGCCGACGGACGAGTTGGTCGCTGACGTAGTCCAGCGGCCTGGCTCCCTTCTGCTTCCCGCCCCCGAGCAGGGTGTCGATGATCTGGAACAGAAGGTATTCGAGAAAGTCGGTGTCTTTCTGGTATACCCCCGGGGTGACGAGCAGTTGCCACGGCCCACCGGTCCCGTGTTTGATCGAGTGGAGCAGGTGGGTTTTCCCAGCGCCCTTGTTCCCGAGCACCGGGACGACCTCCGAGTGGGTCATCGGGTCGTACCGGTACAGGTCGATGATCGCCTGGAGGAGATCCCGTTCGGGGGCGAACAATTCGGGGACGTGATACCGAGCGCAGACCTCGTCGTCTGGGTTGCGGGCGAAGTAGTTACGAAACGGGTTTCCGGCTCGCTTGAGTACGTCTCGGGCACGATCAGTCAGGGGGCGGTCGGCGACGGCGGCGGTCATCCTTAACCTCCGAAACAGGGAACTCACCGCGTGCAGCGGGTGCTGGCGTAGTAGGCGATATTGTGTCCGGCGAGCAGTGCGTAGGCCGGCTCTGGGAGCGCGTACAGCGGGCCGGTCCAGGGGTGGAGGTAGACGGTCCCGCTGGCGGAGAGAGTTCGGAGACAATCGTGAAACTCGCCGATCGTGGGAGCCGGGTCGCGGGTTCCCAGGCTGCGGAACAGTGTCGGGAGCGGGCAATCTTCCCCGGCAGCGGCAGACGCCGCCCAGTCGGAAAGCCGGGTGGCGATTGCGGTGGCCAGTTCGGCGGCGGGGCTGACCGGTGGAGCAATCACCACGACCGCTGGGGCGTCGAGCAGAGTGGTGCCGTTGGCCGAGGGAACTCCTCCGTGTAGCGGGGAAGGGAGAAGACCGTCGGTCGTGTTGTGCGGTGTGAGGCTGACACCCTCTTCCCCGGAAGGGAATCGTGAGGGGGGGTTGGGTTCCCGGATTCTCGCGACTGTGACCCGCGGAATCACCCGGGCCACGGCTTCTTTCAGTCCGTGCAGGCTGTCGGCCATCTGCCGGGCGGTGGCGAGGAGTTCCCCGACCTCACCCTGGCGGGCCTCCAACACCCGGACGAAGTCTTCGAGTACCTGTTTTGGGTTCACGGCTGCGAGCAGGAACTCCCATCCCTGGTCCGTGATGGCATACCGCTCGCGGGCCGCTTTCCCCCGTATTTCGCCCGAAACGATACGGACGAGCCCATCGGCGAGACATTTCTGGGCAGCCGGCTTGGCGGATGCGGTCGGCGGGAACAGACCCCGCTCGGCCTTTGCGTCAAACAGCGGAAGGCCCGCCGGGTCGGCCGCAGCCTTGCTCAGAGCATCAATGATCTGTTGGGTCAGCTTATCGGCCACGGGACCACTTCCGTGTGGGCTTGGAACACAACCGGGCCGTGATGGTATTCGCCAGAGTGGTCAGGGTGCAACCCCGAACTGCGGCCAGAAGCCATTGAGGCCATCTGGATTCTGCCATCCGTATAACGAGCGGAGAAAACCTAACCCCCCAACCCCCTTCCCTAAGAAGGAAGGGGGAGCCGGAGGGCGGTTTGACTCCCCTCTGCCTCTCCTACAGGAAGCCGCTGAGGCTGCCGCATCCCAGGCGGAAAAGTAGGTCACTCGCTCCGCGAGTGACCGTTTCTTGAATGTAGACCCACGCGTCAAGCGTCTGGCAGACTCGAATGGCATCGGTGGACCAGAAACGGCGAC
>PLDW01000176.1 GCA_003136315.1 Gemmataceae bacterium
CCCCCCCCTCCCGTTTATACGTCCAATCGTCTTGCCATAGATGTGACAGCGTCAACGGGAGGGCGAGGCTCCTGCCGAGCCGTACCAGCCTCACGCTCGGCAGGAGCCTCGCCCTCCCGTTAGACCGATGTTTGCTCCTGGAATGTGACAGCCTCTGCGGCTTCCTGTATGAGGGGCGGCATCCGGCGCGAACCCAACATCCGGTGTTCCATGACAACGACCGAATCCTCCAAACCGCAGCTCCAACCCCGCGAGGCAACAGGCCGCTCCCACCCCACCGCTGACATCGTGATTGTCGATTACGGGATGGCCAACCTGCGGAGTGTGCAGAAAGCGTTTGAGCGGGTTGGGTTTGCGGCAGACATCACTTCCGACCCGAACCGGATCGCCGACGCCGAGAAAGTCGTGCTCCCGGGTGTTGGGGCGTTCCAGGACGCGATCGCACGTCTCCGGGAAACGGGCCTGGTGGACACCATCGCTGAACAGATCCGTGCTGGGCGGCCGTTTCTTGGCATCTGCCTGGGATTGCAGTTACTCTTCACTCGCAGCCACGAGGACGGACTCCACACCGGGCTCGACCTGTTCGCGGGTGATGTGGTGAGGTTCCCGGATCAACCGGGGCTAAAGGTTCCGCACATGGGCTGGAACCCCCTCCGACTCACCCGCCCCGACTGCCCGCTCTTTGCCGGCCTGCCAGCCGACCCCGCGGTCTACTTTGTCCACTCGTACTATCCCGCCCCAGTGGACCGCTCCATCATCGCAGCCGAGGCCGACTACCCGGACCCCTTCTGCGCTGTGCTTTGGAAAGACAACGTCTTCGCGACCCAGTTCCACCCGGAAAAGAGCCAGGAGGTCGGGCTGGCGATGCTGAAGAATTTCGCGATGCTGTGACGGTGAAAGTCATCAGAGTCACACGCAAAGGACTGTCCAGGGCGGACGCCCTGGGAACCCCCACTCAGGTACGACTCGCGAGGGGAAAAGCCGCTCGGAGGACGACCGATGACCGAAGAGGAATGGCTGATCTTACACCCAGCCCTGATGATGCGCCAAATCAAGCAGGTCGCCCCAGCCACTTCCCGTAAGCTCCGATTGCTTGCCGTCGCCTACGCACACTACCTGGAATCACAGCCGGACTACGCCGATGCCAAGCATGTTTCACACCTCGGTGAAGAAGTCCTTGAAGGTCGTCAGACCCTCGACTTCCTCTGGGACGACAGTCAGAGGGGGTGGGGATACCAAGGTGACTGGAGTATTGCAAACTTGGTGCTTGCAGGCGACGACAATCTGGATGGGAAAGTCCGAAGTGCGTTTGTCTTCTCCGTTGATCGCGGTCAGAGGGCTGGTCTGGACGTAAGCGAACGTCCAATGGTTGCACGCGCACTTGTTCTCTGTATACTCGCGAACCCCTTTCGCCCTATCGCCCTCGACCCGTCTTGGCTCACCTCCAACGTCCTCTCTCTCGCCCAAGGCATCTACCACGAGCGCGCCTTCGACCGCCTCCCGATCCTCGCCGATGCCCTCCAGGACGCGGGCTGCGAGAACCCGGAGATCCTCGCGCACTGCCGCAGCGAGAGTCCACATGCGCGGGGATGTTGGGTGGTTGATCTTTTGTTGGGAAAATATTGAATTTTATTATTACATTTGATTGCGTGAATGCGGACTGCACGGTCAGTCGTCACTCCACGTCCCACAACACGACTGCTCCGAGGTCACCGCCGGCGGCGAGTCGCAGGCCGTCGGGGGCGTAGGCGAGTGAGTACACCTTTCCAACCGACCACCGGTAGCTCGCCCGCTCCCGGCCACTCACTGGATCCCACAGACGCACCGTCTGATCCCAACTTCCTGTCGCGATGGTGCCCCCGTCCGGGCTGAACGCCACCGCAGAAACCTGCCCCTTGTGTCCCTTGAGCGTGACCAGTTCGTGTCGCCTGGCGATATCGAACACTTTTACTGTCCAGTCGACCGCGGCGGCCAGGAGGTTCCCGTCCGTGGAGAGCGCGACTGCGGGGCTGGTGTGTGTCGTGGGGAAATGGACGGGAGATTGGCGTCGGATGTCCCAGGCAGTCACTTTCATGTGTCCAGTCGCCCAGGCGACGACCTTCTTTGCTGGACACGCGGCCACCGCTCGCACCCCGTTCGGCTCCCGGAAGAACGGCTCGATCCGCCGCTTCGCCTTCAGGTCCCATAGCTCGAACATCCCTGGGGTCGCCCGGAGCCGGTCTCCGATCCCGACCGCCAGAATGTTCGCATCGACGACGGCAATGCCGGTCGTCGGACCTGTCGACGGTGGGCCAATGGCTGGCCACGTCGCGGTGTCGCGGTAATGGATGTACCATCCGTGGGCATGACCGATCACCACTGCCCCGTCCGGGAGGAACGCGATGGCATGAACCGGCGACGTCTTCGGACCGGGGTCGAAAAGGGAGAAAGCGTCCCCACTTTCGTCGCGCAGACACACAACCCCGTCCCGAGAGCCGCTCGCCAGGGTCGCCCCGTTTGGCGAGAAGGCGAGGGCATAAACAACGGCCTTGTGGTCCTGGTGCAACAGCATCGACCCCGCCCTGCTGGGTGACCATGTCCCGGCTGGCCGGGATTCTGCTAAGCTGATTGTACTGTACGACGTCCAATGACGACGACCCCGACCAGAACGGCGCCGCATGGAAATCGAATGGACGGATACCGACCCGGCAACTGGGGCAAAGCGGTTTGTCTGCGCTGAGAAGTTCGCCCGTAAGTGGCGATTCAAAGTCCGGTTCCGGCGGCGAATTGAGTGGGACCGGTCGGTTGCTGTCACTCGAACGATGTGGGAAACCCTGCTCGATGCGATGGAACGCCGCTACCGTCGGCGGGAGGGGGTCTCCGACGAGGATCTCGCGGCCGTCCGGCAGGTTCTGAGCGGGCTCAAGCCAGACCCTCAGCCTGAATCAGAAGATGATCATCGCGACGTAATATAAAGAAATTTTCATATAATGAATGACGGGGTGGCAGTAGGCGATGCCACTCGAAAGTCGATCGACCAAATTCCAGGGGATTCGATTTCCTGAAAACCGCTACTTGACCTTGGGTGGGGCCACCTGCCGCTTGTAGGTGGTCAACAGCGTCACCTCGGCCTCAATCCCTGTCCAGGATCGGAAGTCGGCAGGCCGCTGCTTGTCCCGGGTAGACTCGCAGATGGTGAGGACATCACCCTCAATCTTGTAGATCGCCCGGGTCAACCAGAATTCGCCGCCGACTACTGTCATCAGGTCAATTGCATTCGGGCGGCGACCGGGAACCCGTGTGAACAGCGACTGCCGGCAGACCTGATCGCCGTATTTCTCCTCGATCGAGTTCCCAGAAATCACCAGGGTCGCCGGGCTCAAGGGGAGACTATATCCAACGCGCGGACGCTCTGGAAGGATTTGGATCCAGGTTCCGTCGAGTTCGCTCGGTTCGGCTGCGAACGCTGGCACCGCGAGCCACAGGGCCAACCCGCAGGTGCTGGCAAGGATCAATGTGCGTCGCATAGGTACCTCCTCATGATTCGTGCGACTGGTTGAAGACTCTACACTGAGACAGGTGGCATCTCATACAGGAACCCGCTGAAGCTCTGGCATCTATGGAGTGACGATTGGACGTATATATGGGAGGGCAAGGCTCTTGCCAAGCTGCACTATCTCCCGCTCGGCAGGAGCCTCGCCCTCCCGTTAGACCGATGCTTGCTCCGGGAATGTGACAGCCTCTGCGGGTTCCTGTATCAGACTCTGCTCCAGTTGGCTACAGCCCAGCGCACTGGGCATTGCCCTGCGGTGCAGGTCCAGTTCGATGCGTTGCGGAACCCGCGAGAAGCGTGGCGATCAGTTCTTCTTGGCCTCGCTCTTCTTGACAGGGGGGTCGCTGAACTCCAGGTTGTCGATCGCCTTCACAAGCAGCGGCTTCACCTTCTCCCTGGTCGCTGCGTTTGCCTTATCGAGTAGTTCGGACTCCAGCGACGGCTTGACCTTCTTCACCGCAGCAACCAGCTTGTCGGCGAAGTACTCACCTGGCTTGCCGATGAAGGGAACTGGTCCCACTTTTTTCGGCTTCAGGTTCTCGTAGGTCAGTTTGGTGTCAGTCACCTTGGGGCTTGTCACCTTGATCGTGGGCGGCAACTTGAAAACGGGTAACAAGGTGATTTCGGACTCGATCGTCAGTCTCGCACGGCAGGTGGCTTCCGCCTTGCCGCCGATCACCTTGATGCCCCGAAGCCAATCCTGGGCCTCAAGCTCGATGACGCAATCCACGTCAACCTCACTGGTTAAGACATACTTGCTGATTTCGCCATCTTTTTTCTTAACGTCGATGATCGTGATATCGAGACTGTCCTTGTCTTGAGAACGAATTGTCATCCGACGCCAGAAACCGTTGTTTACCAACTGGTTGGTTAGCATCGGCTTGCTGCGTTTGCCGAAGACGATGACAGTGTGCTCCTCCTGTTTGCCCCAGTCCTGGGAATCGGTCACGAGCGGGTCGGGCAGGCCGATTTTGAGGAGGGCGTCGCGGACGAGCTTCTCGACATGGGCCTTGTTCTTGGAGAGCTTTTCAAGAATGAAGTCCTTATTCTTGTTCTCGGCTGGCGACGGGTTCTGTGCGGAGGCGGCTTGCGGACCGAGGCAGAGGGCCAGGGTTGAAGCACCCAGGACAGCAGAAGCAATGGCGAAACGTGTCACGGGCCGATCCTCAGGGAGCAAACGAGATTCATTGAATGAGGCTGCCCATTGTTCGTTCAAGGCAACGGGGTGTCCTGTCGCCAGGTGCGCGGGATCTCGGGTTGCCCCGTTCCCAGGCGTGGAACTTTCAGCGAGAGCCGAAGCCTGGCAACCATGAAGCGGGATCAGGCCAGCCCATCACCAACGAGTTCATGCCAGGCGTGTCGACAAGACCCAGCACTCATACTACTGCGGCGTCGATCGACACGCCAGAAGCCTGTTGGTCAATTCGTCAACGTCCACAACGACACCGGCCGACCCCGTGAAGCTGTTTGACACCGCCTGAGTTGTGACACTGGCGTGTCAATGTCGAGAGATGAGATGCCGACGAAGGAACCATCCTGGCGCAGGCGAGTGATCATTCAGTATGTCAATGTGAGCCGAGTATGATTTGAAGTATTTAGACCATTAGATCAGAAAATCACAAGATCATTTTTTTGTTTTTAAGTTGTCCTGCCAGCAGCCGGAACCCTGAAACGATCGGTGGGTGATAAGAGCGGTTCGGACTCTGCGCTTGGAGTCACAGATGGAATATCTCGTGCTCCAATACGTAATACTCGCCTTGCTGACGCACGAAGAACGAGCTAGCGACGCCCATGAGCGGAATCTCGTCGTTCTTGGGGTCAGCGGGCTCGGTCGTCACCGGCACCTGAGCCAAGAACCAGCCCCAGCCCTTCTCGTTCCGCGGCTGGAACTGGGCGTCGTTGTTGATGACTCCCACCAACCGCTCATTCGGAACTACTACCGACCACGGGGCGTCGCCGCCCCAGAAGGTGGTGATGCTGCCCTTGAGCACCTCGGGCGTCCACGAAGTCCCTTGCGGCCAGTGGAGCGCCTCAAGTGCGCCGCTGTAGTTGTCGGTTGCAAGCAGCTCGACCCACCGCCAGAACCCATTGAGGTAATTCGCCTTGGTGTCCACCAGCGGCAGCCGGATGAGTCGATCGCCATTGAGATTCAGCGCCGTCATCCAGTGCGTCCCTCTGTGGCCGGACGAAATCGCACGCCAGCTCGTCACCATGAGGTCATGCCAGCCGTGTCTCCAAGACCCAACACTCATTCTACTGCCGTGTCGATCAGCACGCCAGAAGCCTATTGGTCAATTCGTCAACGACCTCGAGGGGACCGGCCAACCCCGTCGAGTGGCCTGGCTCCGCACGGTTGTGACACTGGCCTGTCACTGTCACGAGATGAGATGCCGATCAGGAGTCGGATACCAGGCCGATCGGGTTCACCTGGTGGTGATCTCGAAGGAGTCGAGGAACGCCTGGGAATCCTTCCCCGTCGCGTAGTCCGACGGCCCCGCAACGAGAACGACATAGACCCGGAGGCCCGCCACGATGATCCAGGTACGGACCTTGCTCCCCTCTTTCTCGACGACGGATTCCCGGCTGGGGTATTTCCTCGTCCCGAACGTGAAATCCTTCGACTTGAGCAGTTTCCCGCCAGTCTTATCAACCATGCCCTTTTCAGCACCATCGATCAGCGTCTTCGCGGGCACATCCTTGGCGGTGATGGGGACAATCATGTACATCACCGAGTGAGATTTGCCCTGGGCCTCGGCAACGGTCATGCTCATCGTGAGCCCGTTCGCCATCTGTTTGGTATTTTTCACGTCCGAGCCGGCTGGGAAAGCAACCGCGAACCGACCAAGCTTGCTTGTATACTTCTTCTCCTCATCCGCGCCCGCAGCGAGTGTTGCGAACACGATCACGACCGCTGCCAGAATGCCGCGCATGGGCTACCTCTTGGGGTTTGGGAATGAGGGGGAAGCAGGGTCGCGATGACCTTCGTGGCTCACCAAGGTTCGGGTTGGACCGCGCGGCCGGTCCGCAGCCTGTTACGACGCCTGGCGTTGTCAACCGGAAACTCTGGACTCGCGACTTGGAATCATGCCCGGTTTCCCTCTGTGCTTTAGATCACGAATTTGTCAGAGTCCAGGAACGTAGCCACCGCAGTTGCCAAAACCACTGACGGGGTCGTGCCGTATCTCAAACCCGTTCATGCGGTGACCGAATCAAGCCGTTCGTGTGCTCCGGCTCCGGCGTCGGCGGCAGCAGGGGTCTGGTGATCGCCATCCGCAGAACAACTCGTCTGGCCAGTCGGCGAGATCTGCTGAATCATTGGTACCTCGGAATTGAACAAGCAGTACAGTTTTGCCAGGCTGCAAATTGCAAATCCCAGGGCATTCCACTCAATTTGTGTCCTACGATTCGCGCGGAGCCCGAACACACAGATCTCATCAGGGAGCTCGCGCCCCATGCGACCGGAAGCCAGCCAAGCACTTTCAGATCTGATCGACCAGTACGGGAAGTCGATTATCCAGATGCCTTCGAGTTGCCAGCTCTTCCTGGCATCCAAACTCGCTGCTTACCCTGACGAGAAGAATCTTCTCTCCGTGGCGTTAAGCCGCGGCGTTCCGGACCAAATCTTGCAACATGCCGGGACTGCGGGCTACGAACAGAAGCTGGAGGTTCTCGCCCGCGAACTCTCGACAGCCACCGGGATCAGCACCCAAAATGCTTCTGAGGCTGTTACTACCTGGGCTCACGCCCTCAATCGACCCGTGGGTTATCAGCGGAAGGAACGCCCTGATCGGGTCTATCCGGAAGATCTGAACCCACAACCGAGATCCGATGGTGCGATCAAACTGATCATGACCATGATCGCAGCAGCGGGCGGGTGTCTCGGGAGTGCGCTGGGTGCAGGGCTCGTCGTGGGCGCCATGCTGTTCACCGACTTCGCTGTCGACGATGCCTGGGGTGAGGAGGCGACCCAGCACCTGAGCGCAGCCAAGCCGAAAATGAGTGTCATGTTGGTAGGTCTGGCAATCAAGATGGGAATTGCGGGGATCGCTGGTGGAATCGCGGCCGCAGCAGGGTGGTTCTGCGGTCGGGGAGACCAGAGGCCCTGGGCAGGTTTCGGGGCCGCATTCGCCACAGGGTTCACCACCGCAGCGGTCTGCATGCGATTCATGCTTTCGCTCGGCAGTCTCATCGTGGTAGCAGGTGCGGTCTTCGGAGCAACCTTTACGATGGCTTCTCGTGGTGGATACAAAACGTGATCGTCAATGACGCACCACATTCGGCCGGTCGTATGGCAAGGGTCGGCCGAATAGTGGTGACTCGCCGATGATGACCTCTCTCCAAGCCATTGCCACAGCTTGGATTATTCCAATTTTCTCATCGTTATTTTTTCTTCTGTGCCAGCGGCTTGAACTCCGCCCGGAACGCCTTCAGCGCCGCCGGGTGGTAGATCGTGCCGTGCTTCTCCTCCGGCATCTTCTCGTGGTGCCAGCGGACGCCCGGCGGGGCACTCTCGGTCAAAACGTCGGCGAGCAATTTGGTCGGCTCGGCGATCCCCTTCTCGTCGCTGCTGGCGAGGTACAGTGCCTTCTCCAACTTCGGCCGCCCACGGAGCTTCTCTCTTGCGTCCTTGACCAGCCGACGGTCGTTCCACCACAGGCTCGGGTCGATGGCGATGGAGGTGTCGAACAACTCCGGCTCCAGGAAGAAGGTTTCCACCACGAACAGCCCGGCGAGTGACTCGCCCACCACCGCGGTCTCCTTGGTCGTGCGGTAGCGGTCCCTCACCTGCGGCATCAGCTCGTCGCGGATGAACGTGCGGAACGCTGCCGACCCGCCCACCCGGTCGGCGATCTTCTTGTCGTCCGCGTTCTCCGTCGGGCCGGTCATGTCCCGCCGCCGCTTGGTGTTCTCGATGCCCACGAGCACGAATGGCCGCATGGTCCCGTTGCTGACGCACACCTGGGCGAGGCCGGCGATGTGCAGGAAGTCTTCGGCCATACCTCCGTCGAGCACGTACAGCACGGGGAAGCGGGCGTCGGGCGAGTCGGCGTAGTCGGCCGGCAGGTATACGTTCATCCGCCGCTTCTCGCCCAGCCCCTTCGAGTCGAGGGTGAACGTCTCTCCAATCACCAGCGAAGACGGCTTATCGGCCGGCGTCGCCCCCGCAGCCAACACACCGGCCACCGCCACCACTGCCACCGCAAGCGTCTTCATTGGGAGGTTCTCGGGTTCGAGTTCGCTTCCGCCCTGCCAGGCCGCTTGATCCCTTCCATGACGTCCAGATCCGCCGAGAGCATTGCCGCCCGGATGGCTTCCACCATTGGCTTGAGCGTATGGACGAGTGCGGCACAGTCACATCCCCGGCCGGCTGATCAGGATCTTATGTACTTCGGGCTGAGGTCACCACCTGCGGAACGGATGATCCGTCGGGTCGGTAATGGCGAACGGTTGGCACGCCGCGGATGGCTCGAACAATCGTCCCCAGTGTGTTGACCGTCCCACCCGCCTGGGGTAACGTAATCGTCTGATTGCCTTCGGATGCCAACTTCTCGAGGACGACAATGACCCGCTCAGTTGCTCTCGCTCTCGCACTCACCCTGACCGCGGCCATCACCACCGCCGCCGATCCCGTGTCCGGTGACGATTCGGCCCCGGCGATCTTCACCGCCCATGTCGTCGGTGGCGATCTGGTGTGGGCGAACTCTCATCAGGTTCCAGTGGTCAAGGAAGTGGAAGTGGATGTCAAGAAAGGAGACGTCATAGTCAAAGAGAAAAAGAAGGTGACGGTCTTTGAGATGGTTCCGGTCGAAGCCAAGGTGCCGCTCAAGACGCTGAAGGTGACCGAGGCATCCGGGAAACCGGTTCCGGATGAGAAACTCGCTGTGCTGTTGGCCAAACCCACCCCGGTGGTGTTCCACACCGGCCCCCTCCCGCAGAAATACCGCGCGCTATTCCGGGAAACGACGATCCTGATCGAGTTCCCCATCCCCGATGTCGTCCCGCCGGGCGTGATCCCCGCGCCCCCGGAAACCCTCCCTCCACCCAAGAAATAACCGGTCCTGCAAAAACCCAAAGTCTCGGCGCAAGTTCGATCGCACGATGAATTGGTTCCGTGCTGTGGTGTTTTTTCATCACAAGCCACAAATGGGTCTGAAGACCCGTACCGACCTTCCCCGAACGAGTTTCATTCCACGGAGATCGATCCATGCATCGACACCTGTCTGCATCAGTCACTGCCCTGGTCGCCTGGTGCCTGTTCAGCCTGATGCCCACTGTCAGCCATGCGGCGGACCCTTCCGCCAAACCGCACGACGGCAAGGTGTACATCATCAGCAATGTCCACAGCGGCAAGCGTCTGGCGATCGAGGGCGGGTCCAAGGAACTCAACGGCAAGCTCGTTCAGGACGACGCCACCAAGACCCATGTCACCTGGCGACTGGAGAAGATGGGCGAAGGCCATTTCCGGATCGTCAACACCAGCAGTGATCTGTCCCTTGATGTGCCAGCCGAGTCCAAGGAGGCCGGAGTGCAGATCGAACAGTGGATGACGAAGACCGATCCTGGGACGACCAGCAACCAGGAGTGGGAGTTCATCAAGCGAGGTGACCACTACGCCATCCGGTCCCGGGATAGCCAGCTCGTCCTGGCCGTGGACGATAGATCGAAGAATAGTGGTGCAGCCGTCAAGCAACTCCCCTTGCGAGATCGGGATGATAACAGCCAACTGTGGATCCTGACCGAGGTGAGAAAGTAATTGACCGAAGAGAACGAGAGCGGCGGGAGAGCATCCCACCCTTCCCGGGGTACAGCGACTAACGACTTCGCTGACTGGAGGGCATGAAGAAGCAACCGCTCCCGCCGCCTGGCCGCGCCAGCTCTATATGGGCTGAAATCGTGGTCGCCGACAACGATCTGCTGATGGGAAAGCCGGTCCAGCCCTTGGTGGAATTGACCTCAGCTGGCCCAGCGTTCGATATCGTCGAAGAGGAGAATGAGCTGACTTGCAATAGAAACTCGCCGAAATCGTAGTAAGAATTAATGGTCACGCGATGACGATGCGATTCTGGACTTGCTGCGGCGAATTCCTGTGTGAGAAGAATCGAAGCAAGGCCAATAGCTTCGTTGCGGATCGCCTTTCTCTCTGGACTTACGTCGATTCCCGCCCGGCATGAATTCTCGTAAAGTCTTTCTCCGCAAAGCTTTCATTTCCGGATAGCCTGTCATTCGACTGACGGCCCGCTTCCCAAGCTTCCCAAGCTGGAATCCGGAGTTGGGACGGGATTATGGTCACACCGTTCTCGGTACAGTAGCTGGCATACCGCTCGTGTAGCCACTTCTCGAATTGCTCCTCCGAGGTCAACTTCCGTTGCTCTAGAGGGATCGGGACGGCATTTACGGCGAGTCCTGGGATCAAAATATCCAAAACATGATTGATCATTTGGGTGACAGGTAGCTGGAGCGGCCGTCCCAGGCTCTTGGCCGACACGCGGCGTTCCTTCACCAACTCTGGCACATAGCGTATCTTCTCACTCCCGAGGCCAAGACGCTCATAGACATTTCCACCCACACCGGGTACGACTTCACCTTTGTCGTTCGTCTCGGTGTCCTCGGCGAACCAGAAGAATTCGAAGCGGCGAGCGATGTCAGAATCGAACTCCTCTTGCAACCGGTCATCCGCGCCCTTCAGCACAACCGGAGAGAAGATCAGGACGCGGTCCGGATTCCGATCGTGAATGATTTCCGTAATATTGGTTCGGACCACGCATCCACTGGCGATGATGGATTTCAACACCAGAATCGCATCGCACTCCCCAGGCTCGACATACTTCCTCACGATGGGAGCCAGTTCCACGCTCAGATCCGTCGTTCCCTCCAACCGGACCCTGTCGTTCCAGAAGCAGGCCAGGGCTACGCTCGGTCCCTGGAAAGACCCGAGACCGCGTAACACACCCTGGGCCAGGAAGTCAGCATCTTCGTTGGTGCAGACCAGGAGGAGGTTTTTCACCCCAGTGAGCAGGTTGTTGAGGGAGCGACCAAACTGTTCGCCCAGGTTCGTCATCGCCGCCCGGTACTCCTCGGACGAAATGGGTTCAACAAGTCGCTGAAGCAACCCTTGCACTACGTCGGTGGCCAACAAGGATAGAGTTCTCATCACAGCAATCTCTCGAACTCCTCAAACGTCAGCGGGGGCGTGGCGACCACTCTGTCGACGAACCGCTGAAACGCTGGGTCATCGCACCGCACCGTGAGACCGGATTCCACAGGGCGACGAAACCACTCGAAGTAGCCGCGATCGATGTGCCACTCCAGATCCGGGATCTCGGACAGTATGGCTTGAAACTGCCCCCAGTTCGGCTCGAAGGAAGTTGGCACCGGTCTGCGGATTCGAAGCGGCCTGACGAGGAGCCACGCAACCATACCCTCCAGGTTACCATATCCTTCCGAGTCCAGGTCGCATTCGACCCAAGCCAGGTGGAAACCTTCGACGACCTCCTGCATGTGAGATGGACCCGGTTCGCGGCTTGCCGTGAGCTTTCGAAGGACATGCTGAAGGGCAGGACGATGCTGGAGTTCGGACGGACGACGGACGCGGGGGAAGTGTAGGACAGTCACCACACCAGTCAGGGTCGCTGGCATGTACTTGTCCAGCGATTCTTTGCGGTGGTCCTCCGAGACGACAATCGTTAGCGAGTAGTCCTCCCCCCGGAGATCGCAATCGCACTTCTGAGACGTGAATTCCGTTGCGAGTTTGCCATCATCACGACCCCATGTAATGGTTTGGTCGTCTTTGAGCTGGTAGTAGTGCTGGCGTGCCGCCTCGCGAATCAGAAAATCATCGACGTGGCAGCCAGCTTGTTCCTTGATCCGGACCGTGACTCTGTCATCGATCACGCGCGACGTGAGTTCAATCAACCGGGCAACGGCGAACGCATCTTCGTACCGATTTCCCTTCCGGTTGTTGCTGCCTCCTATCTCGCGATCCAGTTGGCTCACAATCGCAACCTTACTTGGCCGCTCAGCTTCTCCGGTGCGTCAGTCGAACAATCTTATAGCTTCCCACATGGTTCTGGGCAACCCCGGCATCGCGTGATTTCAGGCAGACCTGCTGGGCTTCATCGCTCCTAGGTTATGATTATACGGCATTGGGAACGGCAGTGGAAGTCAAGACCTTCACCCAGCGGCTTCCGAATCGCCCGTTTCCCCCTCACACAACGATCGTATGCACCTCGGTCTGGGGTTCCCCGCCCGTCACATGCACCGCTCCGTTCTTGTCGATGTAGATGTCCACCTCGCTGCGGACTCCGAACTCCGGGAGGTAGATCCCCGGCTCGATGCTGAAGCAGGTGCGGCGGATCACGCGGCGGTCCTCGCGGGTTTCCAGGCCGTCCATGTGTGCTCCGTTCCCGTGGACCTCCTGGCCGATGTTGTGTCCCGTCCGGTGCGTGTACTGGTCCCCGTACCCCGCTCGCTCGATTACCTCTCGGGTCGCAGCGTCCACTTCCCAGCCCATTAGCGGAACACCCGCTCCGAACGCTTCCTTCACCTTCGCAATCCCCGCGTCACGGCCCGCTGCCACCACCGAGAAGACTTTCGTGTACTTCTCCGGCACCGTCTCCCCCACGAACGCCACTCGCGTGTAGTCCGCATACACCGCCCGCGGCGTGTTCAGCTTCGCCCACAGGTCGATCAGCACCCAGTCGCCGCGACGGATCGGGGCGTTCGAGGCGTGCGTTGTCTCGTAGTGCGGGTCGCCGCTGTGCGGTCCCACTCCCACGATCGGCGGACTGTAGGTGGTCATGCGGTGCGAGGCGAAGTGGCTCATGATCCGGGCCTGCACCGCCGCCTCGGTCACCTCTCCGTGAGCCCGGATCTCGTCGGCGATGTACTGGAACGCGACATCGTACGCCGACCGGCAGTGGGTTGCTGCCTCGAAATGCGATTGCTCCTGATCGTCGTCCCAGGTCGCCTCGAACATCTGGATCAGGTCGCCCGACGGCACGATCTCCACGTGATACGATTTCACCAGTTCGACCGTTCCGGCATCCACCCGTGAGATGTAGGGGTTGGCGTTCCGCGGCGAATACTCCATCGCCACACGCTTCGCACCGATCACCAGCTCGCCGACCCCGGATTCCAGATCCTGCCAGCGGCGATACACGGTCTTCGCTGTGCCGGGCAGGTGGTCGAGTGCGGCCGGCTCGATCGCGTGGACGAGCTTCTTCGGTTCACCGACTGCGGGAATGTAGTAGAACCACCGCCGGGACAGGTTCTTCCCGCCCAGGTCGGCGACCCGCTGGGCGAGAATGTTGATCCCGCGGAAGTCGTAGAGCAGCCAGCCGTCCAGGCCAGCTTCGCGAACCGCGGCCTGGACCGCACCGAGATCAAACACGGATTCATCCTCAGTTCGTACTGAAGCACAGCGAAACGCAGTGCGAGGGGCAGGAAATCCTGCCTCACGCGGAAGCACTCGGAAATACGCTGATGGTACTTTTATCGGCAGCGCACGGAATGGCGAGATTCTTCTTGGCCTTGATGAGAATTGGCCCTGGCCCCTTCCGCAAAGATCACCAGCCGGGTAAAGTTGAAGGATCGGTCGATTTCACCCCGCGAGCCGTCCTGCCATGACCCGTCTTCTCGGCTGCCTTGCCTTGTTGGGCCTCGTCGCCCCCTTTTCTCCCGCCGCCGACCCCCTCCCGCCACCGCGGGAGAAGGCTGCGCCCACCCCGACCCCGCCCGCCAAGCCGAAGTCGGTGATGCCGCTCACCGGCCTCACCCCGGCCAAGCCCATGTTTGAAGCCTGCCTCTACCGCTACGGGGTGAGCACCACCAACTCCCAGTGCCAGGCGTTCGTCGATCAGGGCCTCGGTATGTACTACTCGTACGTCTGGATCGAGGCCGCGCGAGCCTTCGAGACAGCCCTCTCGCACGACCCCGAATGTGCCTATGCCTGGCTCATGCTCTCCCGCTCGATGGAGAAGTGGGGGCGGACCGGTGCGGTGGTATCGGCCTCCCCGTACCAGGCGATTGTGGGAGGGTCTGTCCAGGTGAAATTGCCGGTCCGGGTGGGGAAATCGGCCGCCGACTACGCCCTGGAGGTCGCACGGAACCTCATGCCCAAGGCGAACCACCGCGAACAACTGCTCATCCAGGCGCGATTGCAAGAGAAGGGGATGTGGCCAGACACCTCGGCCGACCAGCGGACCAAGAGGGCGGTCCAGTCGCTCGACGAACTGTTGACGCTCTACGAAGACGACGAGGAAGGATGGTTCTGGCGCGCTCAACTGGCCGAAGGTGTGAACGGAAAGACCCCCTTCTACAAGGCTCTCCTCCGGCTCAACCCGATCCATCCTGGTGCAAACCACGAACTCGTTCACTTCTACGAGAACATCCGCCGGCCCGCGCTCGGCTGGCCTTTCGCTGAGGGGTACATCAAGTCGTCGCCGGGCATTCCCCATGCGTTCCACATGCAAGCCCACCTGGCAACGCGGATCGGCAAATGGGGACCGACCTCCGACTGGTCGTCGCGGGCCGTCGAGATGGAGAAGGATTACCACGCCTACCAGGGAGTGACCCCCGGCGAGGATCATCAGTTCAACCATCACATGGAGACGCTCACTCGCACTCTGATCCACGATGGCCGCTTCTACGAGGCTCACCGGTTAAAGACGGAGGCCGAGGGGTACAAATACGCCTTTCGCCCGGAATGGTTCCGGATGGCGCTTGCGGAGGGTGAGTGGGAGGATGCCGAGAAGATTGTCGATCACTTCCGTCGGGGCAACAAGGCCGAAGGCGCGTATTACGCGGCGTTGCTCTACCTGGAAAAGGGGGACACCGTGCGGGCCGGGGCGGAGGTGGAAACGCTCCGTCAGGTTCCGCAAGGGCGGCGAAAAGACCAACGGGCGGAACTACGACTGTGGGAGGTTCAGGGACGCTACCTGTGTCAGAGCGGGAACGGCGAGGCCGGTCTGAAGATGCTGAAGAAAGCGGTGGATGCGACGAAAGGGGACTACAACCACCACGCCTGGGGAGGCGGGGCGGTGCTGATGGAAGCTTGGGGGGTAGCTGCGCTCGAAGCCGGGAATGCGGAACAGGCGGAAGAAGCGTTCCAGGAGGCACTGGCACACGATGCCGGCAGCGTCCGTGGGGCACTAGGAATGTGGGCTCTGACCACTCAACTCGGGCGGGAGGAGGAGGCCGGGCGTTATCTGGCGGTTGCCCGGCGCAGTTGGAGCCGGTCCGACCCGGATGACTTCAACCGACTCAAAGGCGACCTCTTCCTGAAGGCCGCGAAATTGCCCCGCGAGGCATCGGCATCCGCGGGAAAGTGAGCCCCGGTTGCACAGGTTGACTTTGGGAATCTTTGGGGGCATCTCTCGCCCCCTCAGAGGTGATCGACCCCGTGCTGATCGCGAATTTCCGTGCCAGCGCGGGAATCGACGGGACGGGTCCGACTTGTCGCCCACCGGGGACCAAAGAGTGCTGCGGACGAATGAGGGCAACGCCCCAGGATTCTGGTGGCACGTCAAAGACAAAGCCCACCCGGCAGAGTGGGTGGGCTTCGTCGCATCTGGATGTTCGGAGCAGGTTTCAGACAGTTGTCACGGCCGGATCGGTCGGCAGGACATTCACCCGCTTGCCACCCTGGTCGAAGTAGACCGTTCCCTCGGTCGTGGCGAAAAGGCTGTCATTTTTCGCCCGACGGACGTAGCGACCAGGAGAGTATTTCGTGCCGCACTGGGTCACGATAATCGCGCTGGTCGTCACGCTCTGGCCGCCGTAGGCTTTGATGCCACGCCGCTTTGGCTGCGAATCGCGCCCGTTCTTGACCGAGCCCTGGCCCTTCTTGTGTGCCACGGCGGAATTCTCCTGAAAGAGTCAGATCCGGTGTCCCATTCGGATTGTGTATTGTAGAACCGGCCCAATTCCTGGCAAGTCGACACGACAGTTGGCAACTGGAAATGCCCACCCCATACCCCCAACCCCAGCCAGCCACTATCATGTCGTCCAGATGAAACTCGCCGCACGGACAGGTGGTAACCCTCCGCGTGGCCTGGCCCACGGTCCCAATTGGTCCGCCACGGCCCCGACTCACCCGAGAGACCCTCCGATGCTCGGCACCATCCGCCTTCCACTTGCCTTCGTCGCTGCGATTGCCCTCGCAGCCCCGGCAACCGCCGCCCCCGCCCCAGCAGTCGGGAAGAGCGTCATCTTCCCCTATCCGGCCAAGGTTCCCCTGGTGGTCCAGGTGAACGGATTCGAGCGGGCTCGCGAGCGTCTGGGCAAGATGCTGGAGGCCCTTCCACCGGCCGAGGCCAAACTCGTCAAGGAGCACCTCGAAAGCGGGCTGAAGAAAGTCCTCACCGGCCGCAGCCTCAGCGCTGTCCCGAAGGACGGGCGTCTGTTCCTGGTCGTTCACGACTTTTCCAAACTGGGCGACGACGAACCCGCTTTGTCGGTGCTGGTTCCGATCACCAGTTACACGGAGTTCAAAACCTCAGCCCTGACAACGGCGGAACGGAAAACAGTCGAAAAGGCCGGAGACGGCGTGGAATCGATCAAGTCGTCTGCGAGCGGCGAGGAAGTGACCCTGTATCTGGTCGACCTCAAGGAGTACGTCGCGATTTCCCCGAGCAAGGAAACGGCCCAGGAGTACACCGGGAAGTACACCCGGGCAGAGTCCAGCGCGATGGGGGACGCCCTGGGGGCGAGTTTCCTGGCGGCCGATGTGGCTCTCGCTGTGAATATGGATGTGATTAATGATAAGTACGGAGATCAGATTCGACAATTCAAGGGGCTGATCGATTTCGCACTCGGCCAGGCCCAGATGGGCGGGATGATCCCCGGGCTGAACAAGAAGCAAATTGACATGGTGAAGGTGGTGCTCAACGGCTTTGTCCAGGCGATTGAAGACGCCCAGGGGGTGGTGATCGCAGCAGAATTCCGTCCCGAGGGGCTGAATCTTCGCGGCCAGGTCCAATTCGCATCCGACTCCCCCAGCGACAAGATGCTCAAACCCGAGACACCCACCCCTCTCGCGAATCTGGCCAAACTGCCTCGCGGCCTGAACACTTATGGTGGCTCAAAGTTCGGTAAGAAATTTGCCGACCTCAGCCGCCAGTTCGGCCAGGAATTTGCGGCCGGGGACGACGACGAGAAGGGGGCCAAGCAGGTCGAGAAACTGCTTGCAGAAGTCGCTGCGGCTGGCCCGCAAGGTGAGTTCGCAGCCGGATCTCCTCCCGATCTTGCGATGACTCTCACAGCGTACCAGAACCCGACCCAGGCGGTAGCAGCATTGACCAAGCTCTACCAGGGGCTGCCTGCCAGTGGCCGATTTGCGAACATGGTTCTGAAAGAGAAGCCAAAAGTCACGGAGAGCGCCCAAACCTACCGCGGGTTCACCTTCACCGAAGTCCGGTTGACGCTCGACTTTGCCGCCACGGTCGAGAGCCTTCCGGAGAATGTTCGGGAGATGACCTTGAGCTCGCTCAAGCGAGTGCTCAAAGAAAAGACGGTTTTCTGGATCGGGACTGACGGGAAAGTGGTCACCCAACTGACCGCGAAGGATTGGGACGCCGCGAAGAAGTTGCT
Organism: Gemmataceae bacterium; assembly: GCA_003136315.1. Lineage (GTDB taxonomy): Bacteria > Planctomycetota > Planctomycetia > Gemmatales > Gemmataceae > Urbifossiella. The sequence goes on from PLDW01000176.1 coordinate 18,122, forward strand.
CGATGAATACCTTGACGGAAAGACGGTGATCGGAGGCGTGCCCGGGTTCCAGGTGACCCGGAAGAACTTACCAGACGACGCGACCGCGGTTTCTCTCTTCGAAACCGGGCAGTTGCTGATCATGCTCATCGAGCAGGTGAAGACCGCGGGAGCAGCTTTCCCCGGTGGCCTCCCCGCCATCGGCACCCCGAAAGCGGTGAAGGGGGATCCCACCTACGTGGGCATGGCGATCACCTTGAAGCCTCGGGTGGCGACAGTGGACGGGTTCCTCCCGGGTTCGGCCATGAACGTGGCCACGAAAATGCTCCTCCCGTTGTTCCAGAACATCGAGTAGAGTTGCCAACCGGGTGCCGGCCAGGTGGTCGGCATCCTCACTTTCGCAATCAACAAGAGGTGTCACATGGTCGCCCGTGCGATTCTGGCTGCGTTGCTGGTTGCGGGCCTGGCCAGCCTCTCAGGCTGTGGGCCAGCCAAGTTGGACCAGAACTCGAAATTCACGATCGATGCTCATGGAACCCCCGGCCACATTGTCGAACTTTCAGCCCAACCCCAACCGCAAGCGATCACTGTCGAATTCGACTCTTCGACCACGGAGGTAACTGTGGCGCTGTTCAAGACCAGCGATGAGGTATACCCGGAGAAAATCGATCTGGCGAAGGCGATCAAGGGGGCAAAGGGGAAGTCTGGCAAATTCACTGCAGATGTTCCAGCGAACACCGAAACCAAAGTCGTGGTCGGAGAGGCGAGCAAATCGACGGAAGTCAAGCTCCACATCACCAACAGAAAATGAGACACTTCTCGCTTGAGGAGACAGCATCACCCCTGGTTCCCACGCTCCGCGTGGGAATGCCGTTTTCGACGCTCTGCGTTTTGGCCTGAACGGACCAGAGGCGTGTTCGGAGATCCGGCACGTCGTCCCTGACGTGTTGCCCCACACCCGCGGAGCGGGGGAAGACCGGTTCCCACGCGGAGCGTGGGAACCAGAGAGATGTTGTCGTGTCGAGCCAGAAGTATCATTTGAACTCATGAGTTACGGCAGTTGGAGGCCGATCTCGTAGATCTCCTCAATATCGAGCGAAGCAATATTCGTCTGGAAGAGTTGGCCAATCACAGCCTTGTGGATTTTCATCTTGGTGTCGCCGACCCCGATCGCTCCGTAGCAGACAACCCCGTCGCGATCTCGGCTGCGGTCGACCACCTCGATCCCTTCGATCCCGGCTGGCGGGACTGCGTTCAGGTCAATCGCCACCCGCAGATCCCGGGCTGCGTCGCGGACCTTCTTCGGCAGCAGAACCGTCCCGGCTGCCCCGGCTGCGACCACGAGATTCCGGCCATCGAGAGCGCGCGGACCGTCCGAACTGGAGCCGACCTCAACCGCCTCCACTTGTGCGGACGGCACTCGACTGCGGATCGTCATGCACACCGCCTCCGCTCGATCCCTTCGGCGGGAGCCGATCCGGACGGACCCTCCGGCTTTCGCCAGCAGATGCGCCACTCGCTGCCCGACTGGCCCGGACCCGCCCAGAACGAGCGACCGCGCTGCCCCCAGATCGAGGTGCCGGCTAGCCGCACGAACGGCTGCTGCGGCAGTGGTATTCGCTCCGTTGGAATCGAGCATCAGTGAGACACTCATCCCATATTGCGGGATCAGGTGCTTTTTGACCTCGGCCAGAACGGCTTCCCCCGCGGCCACATCAGATCCGCCAACGAAAATGGCTGTCCGGTGCAGATCCTTCGGACCGCGGGTGAAAATGCACCCGTGGACGAGCGGAACAACATTCTGCGGTGTGACACCGCCGTAGCTAAACAGGTACTGCGCTCCAGCATCGACCGCAACGACCCGGTCGAACACACTCGGGAGCGGATCGGTGTCGAGTTGCACGAGAATGGTGGGCTTTTCGGCCATGATAATGATTCGTTATTAGTCAATAGTCCGCGGCCTATAGTGACGATTTCTTGGTCGTCATGCGGTGTGGATACGGTCAGTCCATCCAGAACCAAACGATGGACCACGGACTACTGACTATAGATCATCAACAAAATCACTCAAACGGATGCTTCGTCTCCTTCTTGGCGATGATCTCGTCGATCGTCGGGGTCTTCTCGACCGCACACTTGATGGCGATTTTCGTGGCCTCGTAGTTGAACTTGTAGACCTTCTCGTTCGAGTTCGCGGTCGGGGCGATGAATACGCCGCAGACGATGACCCAGTCTTCGGCCTTGTCCTTCGGGATAATTCCGGCGACCACGCTGTCGACAACCGCCCGGGCAACCGCAGCCTGCGCGGGGCCGAACATTTGCATCACCTGCTTGCCGCCCTTGAGGGTGACCTTGGTGATCATCACCGTCGCTGGCTTGCAGACCAGGTTCGGGGAGACAACCGCGAGCAGGTTGGTGTGCCCGGCCGACTGGTTCGCCAGAGCGTTCGCGAACGCCACCCCGACCGGGCCATCCTTCGGCCCGATGAGCAGGTCGATGTGGGCCACATTGTTCAGATCGCCGTCTTCGAGATACAGCCCTTCGCCGACGAGCATGACGGACATGGAGAGACGCCTCCGGTGCGGGTGGGGTATGGGACTCATTCGGACCAATGGCGTAGATGTAGTTACCCGGCGGCCGATGGCAACCGATTTCCCGGTGAGCTGGGAACTTCGCGACCAGCGGGACCGGGTGCCACGGGCGGCTTGCCCGCCCGTGAAGGCATCACACGGGCGGACAAGCCGCCCGTGGCACCCACACAAGCGTGGCCGGTCATTTCCCCTTACGTCATTGCCCCCCGTCGCCGCTCCCGGTGGTCGAGCTGCGCCCGACCACCGCCTAATCGCTGCGACCCCTCCGGGTTCGTTCGATCGTCTCGACACGCTGCCCTTTTGATGATCTCTACCCCGGTCGTCGTAGCCACCTCCACGCGATGTAGAACAGCCCTCCCGTGCATCCCATCGCCAGCCCTAACCGAACCGCAATGCCCGTGCCGACCGAGACACCTTTCCCCAGTAACTCCGGCCAGGCCCCGTCACCCACCGCAGCCAGCACGACCCCGGCGACCTGCGCACACGTCAGCAGCGACATCACGATGGCCAGGTGGCGGGTTTCGCGCGATTCGTGGACCCTCGCCGTTGCTTGCAGGCTCTCGAAGTGGACTCGCGCTTCATCCCGCGTGCGGCGGCGATACCCCAGCGCGGCGTCGGCCTGTTCCGTGAGCGTGTCGACCCAGTCACCGATCAGGCAGCGCGTGATTTCGGGAAGGCCCGCCACTGCCAGGCCGCTCTCGGCCACAGCGCGGGTGAAGTTCTGGCGGGCGATTTCGGCCGTGTGGACGCGGTTCTCCACGTCGGCGATGGCGGTCACCAGTTTCGCCAGTTCGGTTGTCAGGTCATCGTTGATGGTGAGTAACTCGTCTGGACTCAGCTTGCTCGGATGACGCATCCGGACGAGTAACTCGCGGATCTGGGCGTCTTTGTCGCGGAGGGTGCGGAAATCGTGTTCCCAGACCTCGTGGTAGATCACGCGGGACTTGATGTGGTAGAGGAACAGCTCCGGAAGCGTGATCCGGACGAACTGCTTTACGTCGGCACCCTGTCGGTACACCACCACACACCGCGGCGCGACGGTGTCGGCTGCCCCCAGCGCGGCGGTGTTGAGATCGAGCACGACCGCAGCGAGTGGGGTGGCCGTGCAGATCCCTCCCGCTGCTAACCCGCACCGCGCAGCGTACTCGTCGGCGACGGTCGAGAGGTCGGCGGGGGTCGTGGTGGCGGGGACTTCGACTGCGTGGATCGTCAGCTTTCCGAGGTATTTGCTCGATTTCAGATCCCGGAGAATGATGGGAATGTGGGGGCTGAGTGGTGGTCCGACTCCGTCGGGTAAGTGACCGCAGCGAAGAACGCCCGTGGAGAGCATGTACGAATCGTGGAGGGTGCGAGCGTCCAGCCGCACCAACTCGGCCCCGCGCACTTGGTACGGGACGGCGATCAGTTCGACCGATCCGGGCGGACGGGGGTGAGTGAGGTCGATATCGGGTGCATTCGGATCGATTTCGCGGGCCGCACCGGTGAAGAGTGTGCCGAGATCGAAGGCGTGCATCTGGGCGGGGTCGCGCTCGTACCCCGGGACGAAGAAGTACGTCCGCAGCAGTTCGGGGTCAGCCAGCGGAACGTCGGAAGGGGTGGTCACGAGTTCGATTCCCGAGGTTGTGAGATGGGTGATGCCGTGGAAGTCTGGTCATTCTTGCAAGCCATAAATCTTAATAGACAAAATTCAACACAGCCAACACCCTCTTGCCTCCCCCCTTGTGGGGGATGTCGGCCCGGCTTGGCGGCTGGGCGGTGGGTCAGCCTGATCGACTCGCGTAGCTCGACCCCCCACTCGCCTGCTTCGCGGCGACCTCCCCCACAAGGGGGGAGGTGGGAAGCTCGTCCGTAATAAGATTTCGCCTATACGTTTATCTAAACTCTACAAATCATCAATTGCGCCCTCTCACCTCCCCCCTCGAAGGGGGGCAGGGGGAGTCTTACCGCAGTAGTATGACTGCCCGTGACCGTGATTCTGCCTGGATTTCCAGGCATTCGGTCCCCGCCCAGATGCCCTCTCAATTTTTTTCTGCGCAGGGAGTCCGCAGCTCGCGAGGGGTGGTCCTCAGGTTTCAGGGCGACCTCACTCACCCCACAGGTTCCGACTCGATGGGTTTCGAGGCGTCGAGGAGCAGCCCAGATACAACGGCGACGAGGTAGCACCCCGCGCAGACCACGAAGGCCGCCTCCCACCCACCCGCTCGCTTGACCTCCCCGAGAACTCGCGGGGAGAGGGCTGCCCCGAAGTTCCCGAGCATGTTCCCCCATCCCAGGGCCGCCCCGACATTTCGTCCGCCGACATCCTGGGCGAACGCCCAGACCGAGGGGATGCCAAGATCCTGGCACAGCGCCATCATCGACAGCGCTCCGATCGCTACCCACAGCCCCGGTGACGAACTCACGACTGCGCACATCATCGCGCACCCGGTCATCGTGATCGCGATCGGAGCACTCCGCCCCCATCGTGGACCGAATCGCTTGCGAGTGAAGTCGGTTACGAACCCGCCGCACAGCATCCCGACACACCCGGCCAGCAACACCCCGGTCTGGATATTGCCCTGGTAGGCGAATGGGACATCTGCCTCGACCAGGTAGGTCGGCAGGAGGGTGACCAGGAACGCCCAGGAGATGTTGTTGCAGAACTGAAGGAGACCGAATAGCCACATGTTGCGGCTCGATGCGAGAAGCACAACCCGGCCGACGAATCCGTACTCGTGGCGAACCGGTGCTGGGGACTCGGCTGAGCCGGGTGGCACCGCGTGCCACTCAGCCGCAGCGTCTTCCCCTGGGTCCGTAGGTGGGATTGTGGTCCCCAATGACCCGCCAGGCGGGTAATCGCGGACGACGACCCAGAAGAGAACCGCAACCCCGATCCCGAGCATCCCGTACAGAACGAACACCCCCCGCCAGTTTTTCCCGGACGGGTTCGCATCGTCCGTTATCGCGACCCCGACCAAGGCGAGCGCGAGCCCGGCCGTCATGGCCGGAGCGAATGCCCCGCCGATCCGCCCGCCGAGCGCAACACCAGAACTGAACAGTCCCCGCTCCTCTGGCCGAGCCCACCGTTTCACAAGCGCGGCCGCAGCCGGGTACGCTCCCGCCTCGGTCGCCCCCAGTAGCAACCGGATGGCCAGCAGCGCAGCGAAAGATCCGACCAGCCCGGTGGATGCGGTCACGGCTGACCACGCAGCGATCGACAGGCTCAGGATGAGCCGGGGACCGAACCGGTCGGCCAGTGCCCCAACCGGAATCTGGAACAGGGCGTAGGTGAAGAAGAACGCTCCGAGGGCGTTCTCCTTCTGCTGATCGGTCAGGCCGAGGTCGGTCTTGATCGGGTTGGCAAGGATCGAGATGCATACGCGGTCGATGTACATCCACAGGGCGGCGACCGCGGCGATCCCGACCACGAGATAGCGCTGGGGCATTTGGGCCAGTCGAAGGCGGGATTCACCACCGAGTCAGAGCTAACCAGGGCGTGAGGCGAAGGGCAGAACAGAGCGGACCGGATGTTGGGGTTTGCCCACTCTGGGCCGCCACGGAGGGCGGCNNGCCCTCCGTGGCGGCCTGGCTGTGGATGACGGGTAACCATCATCCATCTGCCACACGCTTAACAAAATACTCTGTGGTGAATCCCTCTGTGTCAGGAAGGAAGAACTTCGGAGAAAAACCGAATCCAGTTGCCGTGCATCACGGCCTCGATATCGGCGGCCTTGTACCCCCGCCTGGCGAGCAAATCGGGGATCTTCTGGAGGTCGCCAATGGTGTCGAGGTCGGCCGGGGTCTGATCCTTCCCATAACCGCCATCCAGGTCGCTGCCGATCCCGGAATTTCGGCAGTTACCGGCCAACTGGCAGACGTGGTCGATGTTCTCGACCGCTCGCTCGATCATGACTTCCGGCTTCGATACCCCCCGGACCCACCCGGGCTGGAGCATGATCGCATCGAACGCCACACCGATCACCCCGTCCCGCTTGATGACGAATCGCAACTGTTCGTCCGAGAATTGCCGTTGCCAGTCGCAAAATCGACGAGCGTTCTGATGACTCGCGAGCACACGCCCGCGGAACCGGTCGGCGACCTGCCAAAATGCCTTGTCTGACAGGTGCGTCATATCGAGGGCGATTCCGAGTTCCTCGATATTCCGCAACAGCGGGAGTGCATCGACTGCCAACCCGACCTCGCACTGGGTGCCGCCACCGTAGCGGTTCGCTCCGTAGTGGGTGATGCCAATCGCCCGCAGCCCCATCTCGTGCCACTCCCGGATGTTGTCCGGATCGAGTACAGGGTCGCCGCACTCCATGCTGAGGATGTAGCCGAAGGGGGTGTCGGCCGGGTCGGCGGCCCAGTCCGAGACGTGCTGCTGAAGATCCTGCTTCGTGCGGATCGGTCGCATGTACCCGGCGCGCTCCATCGCCCGGTAGTAATAGAGGTGGCTCATCGCGACGGCGTAGCAAGCTTCAGGAGTTGTGTACCCGAACGGGTGGTTGATTTGCCGCTCCTGTCGGGCCAGGACGGTCGCCACCCCGACTCCTACCTTGGCCCGCTTCAGTTCGGGGAAGCTGACCGTATTGGTCCGCCGCCCAGGATCGGTCATTCCGAGCACGGTCTCCTGGACGCGGATATCGCTGACCGCCATCCGCAGGTCGCGGTTCCAGTCGACGGCGTTGAGCCCGAGATCGAGGTGGGAGTCGAAGAGGAGCATGGCAGGGGTTGGGGTGGGAGACGGTGGCGGTTTTGGAGAGTTTACCAGGTGGCAGGGACGGATGCACTCGCCGAAACGGGTTCCAGGGTGCAATCCGGAATCTCTTCCCCCTGTGCCAAGCTTCACTTGGCACAGGCAGACAAGAACACGGGCGTGAGGCGTGTACTGCTCAACCGAACAGCTCAAACCCCTTCCGATACTCCTTGCTGACGAGCTTGGTGGCGGCTGGGGAGTTGGGGAAAACGAGTTTCGCCGCATCCCAGTCCAACCGCGTGCCGGCGAACCGGACTGCGATGTTCCCGAGCAACATCGTTTCCGTCAGGCGAGCAGCGAAGTCGAAGTTCGACGCTGCAATGGCGGGTTTCCCGGCCCGGATCGCGTCCGCCCACTCCTTCTTCTGATACATGTCCTCGTTCCCGTCGGTCCCGGCGGGGGCCTTCTCCGGTTTGGTCGTCTGGATGCCCGCGAAGTCTTTTTCGGGGGTCAGGCGGAACTGCGCACCGTAGTCGTTTGGGCTGAACAGAGTGCCCTTCTCACCGACGAGGATCGAGCCGCTATCGACCAGCTTCTCACCCGGCTTGAGGAGCTTGGCGAGCAACTCCTCGGGCGGCAGAACTTTCTTTCCGTCGCGTTTTCCCTCGTACCAGTGGAGGGTACACCCAGGTTGGTCGCCACGGGCCGGGAAGATGTACTGGATGTGAGCCCAGGCCGGGTACGTCTCGGGGTTAATCTCCCCCGCCTCGGCGAGGACTGCCGAGGGGGCATCCAGGTTCATCGCGCGAAACGCCATGTTGGTCGTGTGGCAGGCCATGTCCCCCAGTGCGCCGGTCCCGAACTCCCAGTATCCCCGCCAGTCGTGGGGGTGGTAGGCGCGGTTGTACGGGCGGACCGCGGCCGGCCCGATCCACTCGTCCCAGTGGACGTGCTTGGGGATGGATGGGGTGTCTTTCGGTCGGGCGGTGATGTCCGGCGACTGCTTCCAGTAGTGCGCTGGGCGGTTCGTCCAGACGTGGGCTTCCTTGACGGCCCCGAGTGTGCCGCCGCGAACCAGTTCAACTGCTCGCCGCAACCCGTTCAAGGCCGAGCCCTGGTTGCCCATCTGGGTACAGACCCCATACTTGGTTGCGGTCTCCCGCATCACCCGGGCCTCGTGGACCGTGTGAGTCAGCGGCTTCTGGCAGTAGACGTGTTTGCCCATCTGCATCGCCCGGATCGATGCCGGAGCGTGGGAGTGGTCGGCGGTCGAGACCGTCACTGCATCGATCTCCTTCCCGATCGCGTCGAGGAGTTGTCGGTAGTCGAAATAGGTCTTCGCCGACGGCCAAATCTTGGCCTGTTTGGAGAGCCGGTCGCCGTCGATATCGCACAGGGCGACGACATCCATCACCTTGGCCGCCTGCTCGATATCGCTTGACCCTTTCCCTCCGACCCCGATTCCGGCGACCCGGATTCGGTCGGCCGCCCCATAAACTCGCCCAAGCGAGGCGGCCGGGCCGGTGAACAGATAGCCAAGGGTGCCAACCGCCCCGGCCTGGATGGCGCGGCGGCGGGAAATGCGGTGAGGCATGCGGGAACTCCGTCGTGTGGGAGAAGGATCTGATTCTGAGCTTAGCCGCTCGGCCCGTGTGAGTCCACCGCTTCGTTGCATGGTTGGGAATTCAAGTGTGACAAGTGACTGGTTTGGGTGGAACCGGTCGGGCTCGGCGGTCGATCTAACTGCACGCCTCGGCAGATCCCTCCATCAGGCCCCGAACCGGAAGTGCAGCACATCGCCGTCCTGCACCTCGTACTCTTTCCCTTCCAGGCGGAACTTCCCGGCCTTTTTGGCACCGCCTTCCCCACCAAAGGCGAGGTAATCGGCGTAAGAGATGGTCTCGGCCCGGATGAACCCCTTCTCGAAATCGCTGTGAATCACTCCCGCCGCCTGTGGGGCCGGAGTGCCGGCAGGAACTGTCCACGCCCGGGCCTCCTTCGGCCCGATTGTGAAGTAGGTGACCAGATCGAGAAGCCGGTAGCCAGCCCGAATCACCCGTGACAAACCCGTCTCGTTCAACCCGAGTGAGTCCAGGAACTCGTTCTTCTCCTCGGCTGTGGGGAGAACCGAGATTTCGGCCTCGATCCGCGCCGACACCACCACACAAGGGGCCGCGCGCGTCGCGGCCATCGTGGCGACCGCAGCCGACAGCGCGTTCCCGTTCGCTGCGCTTCCCTCGTCCACGTTGCACACGAACATCACCGGCTTGGCGGTGAGTAACTGGAGCAAATCGAGCAATCGCTTCTCGTTGTGGTCGCGCAACTCGACAGATCGCGCCGGACGGCCGTCACCCACGACCTTGAATACCCGCTCGACCAGGCCGACCTGCTCCTGGGCGTCCTTGTCTCCACCCTTGGCTTTCTTCTGAAGCGTGGGGAGTCGCCGCTCCAGGCTCTCCAGATCCGCCAGGAGTAACTCGGTTTCGACGATATCGGCATCCCGGAGTGGATCGACCTTACCCTCGACATGGACCACGTCTCCATCTTCAAAGCATCGCACGACGTACAGGATCGCGTCCACCTCGCGAATGTGCGAGAGAAACTTGTTCCCCAGCCCCTCCCCCTTGCTCGCTCCGCGGACCAGCCCGGCAATGTCGACGAATTCCAACTGGGTCGGGATGAGCTGGGCCGATCCCGCGATCACAGCCAGCTTTTCCAGCCGTTCGTCCGGGACCGGAACCCGGCCGACGTTCGGCTCGATGGTGCAAAATGGGTAGTTGGCGGCCTCGGCCTGCATGGTTGACAGGAGAGCGTTGAACAGAGTCGACTTTCCAACGTTGGGTAACCCAACGATCCCACACCGAAAACCCATCCTACGCCCCCTGAAAACGGAAAACGCCTGCGACAACTCCGGTCGCAGGCTCCAGCAAGTATGATACGGACCGCGCTCGTAGGCGGAGATAGCTACGCAGCAGGTTTCGCAGTCGTGTTGCTCTGACGGAATGTGCGCCAATGGAATAAACTATCGATTCGTACTCTCGTCGCTCCTTTGCCCTGTCGGAGTCCCTCGTGATGCGACTCGCCTCTGTTCTCACATTTGGGGTTGCCTGCGGACTGGTAGTGGGGACGATGTCCGCCGCTGACCCACTCGCACCGATCCCTCCTGCCCCAGCAGTGGCCAGCGCCGAGAAGGAGATCCGGAATGTCTACAAGGCCGAATACGCCAAGAAGAAAGCACCGGAGCAAATCGAGCTCGCGCGGAAGCTCCTCAAGGCTGGGGAAGCGACGAAGAACGACCCCGCCTCCCGCTACACGATGTACCGTGAGGCCCGCACCATCGCCACCAGGGCCGGGGATGTGGCTCTCGCGCTGGACGCAGCCATGATCACCTGCCGGGAATTTGAGGTGAACCAGACTGACTTGATCATCGCAACGCTTGTCGCAGCCGAAAAGGTTCCCAATCCCCCACTCAAGGCAGTCGTCGACGTGGCCCTGGATGCGGCTGACGATCACGCCCAGGCCGACGACTACACAACCGCAGCGCGGTACCTGAACATCGCTGCAGGCGCTGCCACTCGGTCCAACGTGCCTGCCCTGGCTGCGGCTGTGAGTACACGAACGAGGGACATTGATGCAGCTCGAAAGGCGTTCGAGGCGACCGAGCCGGAGCGAAAAGTCCTCGCCAAGACACCGGATGACCCCATTGCTGCGTCTCGGGTCGGCCGCTTCCTCTGCCTGGTCAAAGGAGACTGGCAGGCCGGTCTCCCACTCCTTGCCAAAGGGGAAGACGAGAAGCTCAAAGCGGCGGCCACAAAGGATCTTGCCCGGCCCTCGAACGCCTTGACCAAAGTCGAGGCAGGGGACGCCTGGTACGATCTCGGGGATGGGTTTGACGCTCGCGAGCGAGCCACGGCCCGGGTTCGGGCATTCCAGTGGTATCACCAGGCCGCGCCCTTCCTGACTGGACTCCCCCGGGATCGAGCCGACAAGCGGATCGAAGAGCTGGGCAAACTGGCAGCCGCACGGGTCGGGCGAGCTGCGCCGGGCGGCTGGCGCATCCTCTTCCGCTCGGCCGACCCAGCGATCTGGAACACCGACACATTCAAGGAATTGGACCAGTTCGCGTTTATGCTCACACGGGCACCGGCTGAAACCCGGTATCTGAAGATGACCAACACCGAGAAGGGAGAGTTCGTCATCATCGAGATGACGCGATCGAGGCTTGCGGAACAGACCGAGCAGAATGGTTACGGGTGGAATGGAAGGAAAGTACACAATTGGAACGGACATCACCTTGGAATCTATGACGTGACCTGGACAGATAATGAACGAGGGTATATCTTTGTTTCATTCATCGAAGGTAAGGCTTTTTACCGCGGGTGGGGGTTTGGCCATCGATCGCAAATTGCCGATCAGCAAGGTTACTCCTGGAATGGTCAGCCGATTGACAAGACCGTATTCGAGATCGCCGTGAAGACAACACCTCTGACCTCCGAAGAGGCCAAGCGATTGCACAAGTAGTAATCGTCGTTGTTCGGCGCGGCTGAGAAGGATAAACTATCGGTCTGCCACTCGGCCTTTCCTCAGCCTTCTTTGTGAGACTACCTTGTGAACCGAATTCCCTGCGTCCTCGCACTCGGAGTGGCCATCGTATTGGTCGTCAACACGACGAGGGCTGCTGACCCCCTCATGCCGGTCCCGCCTGCCCCCGCAGTCGCCGCTGCCGAGAAGGTCATTCGGGACATCTACAAGGCTGACTACGCCAAGAAGAAAACAGCGGATCATGTCGAGTTCGCCCGAAAGCTCCTCAAAGCCGGGGTGACCACCACCAACGACCCCGCCAGCCGCTATGTTCTGTTCCAGGAATCCCGGACTGTTGCCGCCAAGGCCGGGGATGTCACCCTCGCCCTGAACGCGGCCAACGTCATCTGCCGGGAATTCGAGATCAACCGGACCGATCTTACCATCGATACACTGGAGACTCTCACAAAAGGCCCCACATCGCCACACAGGGCCATCGTCGAGGCCGCCCTGGATGTGGTCGACGAACAGGTTCAGGCCGACGAATACCCGAACGCTGCCCGGTTCCTGAAAGTCGCTGTCGGAGCCGCTACACGGGCCAACATCCCCGCCCTTGTTGCAGCCGTGAGTGCCCGGTCGAAGGATGTTGAGGCCACTCGAAAGGCGTTCGAAGCGACCGAGCCAGAGCGAAAAGTTCTGGCCAAGACCCCGGACGACCCCATTGCCGCCGCGCGGGTTGGCCGATTCCTCTGTCTGCTCAAAGGGGACTGGGAGGGGGGGCTCCCCCCACCCCTTTGCACAGCCTAAATCGACGTAAGTCCTTTGGGGACGGATCTTGCGTGTCGCTTTGCAAGGGATTTTGCAACCCGTGGTCTCCGGCCCGAACTCGCTCGCTCTCGCCCGGTTTGGTCGACCGCCTGACTTTTCCANNTGCAAAGGGGTGGCCTCGCCCTCTCGTTAGACCGATGATCGCTCCTGGATTGAGCCAGCCTCTGCGGCTTCCTTTATGAGGGGAATGGATTTTCTCCGATCGTGCAGATCCTCTTTCCACCGCAATCGACTCGATGTGAAGCGGAAGGCCGACCGAATCTCAAATCAGCGAGTAAGCAATCGCAAAACCATGAAGAGATTGGCTTTCGGATCGATCGCAGCCGGGACGAGATTCAGGGATTGTCGTTGGAGAACTCGTGATCGGGCTGGAATTCGCTCGCCGGGAAGGTGGCTCCCACGACCTCGAAGAGTCACAGACTGTGCCCGAAATGCCAAAAAGTTGATGCAGTTGGGTAGACACCCGACCGCATCAACTTCTGGATAGACGACTCGTTAGTGAGCCCACATCGATCCACAGACCAGCGTGGGCGCACCAGCAATCACGAGGTCCAGTCGCTTCCCAGGACGTTACCATCCGACGGATAGCAAGCCTCAATCCAGCTCAGCAGGGACAGCGAGGCGTTCACGCCACGTACGCTCCCATCACCAAGCCCGGCCAACATGACACCGGTATGAGCACCCTGGGTAACGTAAGTGTTGCAGGCCGTCGCCGAGGGCGCGGTCTGGAACGGCTGCGGGCCAGCGGGTGGGCTGCCGTACTCACCCAGATCCGGGTAGAAACCGGACAGATTCATCCCGCGGCTGGGGAAAGTGAGGCCACTCACAACCGGGGAATTGCTCGCGGTGGTGAACCCAAACGCAGGAATCGCCATCGTGCTGTTGGGAGTGTACCAGGGGCTGGCTGCCCAGACCGGGTCCGTTTGAGTGCCAACACCATTGCAGTACTTGTACCGCTCGGCGAACAGCACGGTGTTCGACGTCCCGTCTGGCATGGAGACCGCGATTCCGGGGGGATTGTGGTTCCAGGTCCACTGCCCACCCTGGCTCATAAACACCAGCAGGTTGAAGGCATAGTTCGACCCACCGTTGAGGTAAAGCGACCAGGTCGATGCATCCGACGGACAGTTGTACGTCTTGATCGAGGTGTTGTAGGCACCGTTCCCGTTGATATTGACCGTTGCATTGGTCCCCGACGCAACGTAGATCGTGTTCTGCTCGATGTACGGGAGAATCCAGAAGTGGACCACGCCGTAAGGACCACCACCGTTGGTAGCGGTGTTAGCAGGACCGCTGCAGGTCCACGCCGGGGGGATCTTCGAGTAGGTGCTGTCGTAGTTGGCGACAGCCAG
>PLDW01000432.1 GCA_003136315.1 Gemmataceae bacterium
GCGACGCTCTTCTGAAGGGCGATTTCGAAGGCATTGCGGAAGAAATCAACGAGGGGTTGCCCGGCGTCGAAGCGTTGCACGACGGCAGTAAGGGAGACCTCCAATCCCAACTGTGCGGCGGTTTGGTGGAAGTCCGCCCAGCGAGCGTCGGGCTTGCACAAGAGTGTGCCGACGATCATCAGCAGGAGTGTTCGTCCGGTGAAGATCCGCGTGCGGATGATGACTTGACAGTCACGGGCGAGTTGGTCGAGTTCCTCGTTCAGACAGGCGTGGAGGTTGGCGGATACGGCCCCTATAACGTCCATGGGGAAGCTCCTGGTTGCACGAGTTGTTGGTCGGAACGCGTGTTGGCATAGGAGCTTCCCTCCTTCTTGGTCACCTTAACATCTGCTCAGAGGCTGGGTTTCCCAACAGCCTCGGGTCCGGAAGCCTGAAAAAGCAAGGAGATTGTGATCGGCCATCGGTCAGAAATCGCCGTAAGTCCTTACAGGGTAATGGGTAAGTTCTTCAAGAGCCCTTAAGTTTTGCGCATGGGGCATGAGGTGTAACACCCACCCCGCCCAGGGCTTACGCCCTGGGCTATTCTCTGACGTCCCTTCGGGACTCAAAACCTCGGCTTCGTGCCGAGCCCGACCGGTGACATCCGATTGATTCCGCAACCGCCACTTGAATACAACCCCTCTTGAGCCCCGAAAGGGCGGCAGATAGTAGCCCAGGGCGTGAGCCCTGGCGCGCTCTGGACCACCGGTGGACGCCTGCGCTCACTCAACGATCAGCCCCACGAGATCTGGTTCGGGGGACGATCGATCCATATCCATACGTCTACCGACATCGGATTGCGCTGCGGTCATTCCCCCAGGACGAGTCGAGGAGCCCATGCCATCTCCGGATAAAGCTTTCCAGGAAGCGGAACGCCGCATTGCCGAGGCGAAAGAGAATGGACATCACGAGTTAAATCTCGGTGGTATCGGCTTGTCGGCTTTGCCGGAGTCGATCGGACAACTCGTCAGCCTACAAACACTCCATCTGTCCGGGAACGATTTATCGGTGTTGCAGGACTCGATCGGACAACTGACCAGGATCCAAGCGCTCTATCTGTCTGGCAATCAGTTCTCGGAGTTGCCAGAGTCAATCGGACAACTGACCAGCCTCCAAACACTCGACTTGTACGGCAACCAGTTGTCGCAGTTGCCGGAATCGATCGGGCGAACTCGCCAGCCTCCAAACACTCGATCTGGCCATCAATGACTTGTCAGAGCTGCCAGAGCCGATCGGACGACTAATCGGTCTCCAAGCACTTGACCTGTCCGGCAATCAATTGCCGGAGTTGCCGGAGTGGATCGGACAACTGACCGGGATCCAAACACTCCAATTGTCCGGCATTGAACTGTCGGCATTGCCGGAGTCGATCATCCGACTCACGAATCTCCGATACCTATCACTGAACGATAACCGCTTATCGGAGTTGCCAAGGTCAATCGGACAACTCAGCAGCCTCCAAACACTATATCTGCACAACAATCCTGATCTTAATATCCCACCGGAAGTCCTCGGACCACCAATTCAGGAAATCGGTCGCTCACGTGGATCCTTAAAGCCAGCCGACCCTCGCGCAATCTTGGCTTACTACCAGCAGAGCCGAAGCCAGCAAAGTCGCGCCCTGAGCGAGGCGAAACTCCTGCTCGTCGGGCAAGGCGGGGTCGGGAAGACGTCCCTCGTCCGCTACCTCGTCGAGAAAAAGCCCTGTAAGAAGGACGAACCCGCCACGGAAGGGATTCGCCGTGCAAAGTGGCGCCGCCCGATCAAGCCTCCAGGGAATCTTGCGACCCAGAATGTGACACTGAATGTTTGGGATTTCGGCGGACAGGAGATCATGCACGCCACCCACCAGTTCTTCCTCACCAAGCGATCCCTCTACTTGCTCGTTCTTGATGCCCGAACGAATGAGGCCGAGAATAACCTCTATTACTGGCTTAAGGTCATTCAGAGTTTTGGCGGAGATGCCCCAGTATTGGTGGTGGTAAACAAGACAGAGGGCGGGGTCGCCCTTGAGTTGAACGAATCTCGGTTGAAAAAAGATTTCGCTCCGAATCTGCAAGGATTCCTCCGGGTGTCTTGCCAAACCGGACAAGGAATTGACGACCTCCGGAAGGCGATCGACGACCAGATTTGCCAGCTTGGCCACGTCTTTGATGTCTTGCCTGCATCGTACTTCCGCGTAAAAGAGACTCTCGCAGGCTGGTCCGAGAAACGGAGTTATATTTCGTACACTGATTACGAAGCGTTGTGTGCGGAATCTGAGGTCGCGGACGAGTCCAGTCGGAATCAACTCCTACGTCTCCTACACGACCTCGGGCTCGCTCTCAACTTCGACGATCCGGATGACTCTTACGAACTCCACGATACTAATGTCCTCGATCCGGAGTGGGTGACGGATGCGGTGTATCGTGTGATCACTAACCCTGCCTTACAAGAGGCTCGCGGCGTTCTCAAGCGGAACCAACTCGCGGCTCTCCTCAATGACGATGAAAGGTTCCCACTCACTCAGCACGAGTTCATTATCGAACTCATGCGAAAATTTGAACTCTGCTTTGAGTTCCCGAACTCTTCCCGCGATCGGTTGCTGGTCCCAGAACGTCTCGCCAAGGACGAGCCGGATGTCGGTTGGGAGGAGGGCAGCCCGCTCCGGTTCCAGGTCAAATACAACGTCCTCCCGCCTGGGCTCGTATGTCGGTTCATTGTCAAGATGTACACGTATCTGAAGCCGGACACCCCCACTTACTGGAGAGACGGAGCGGTGCTGTACATTTATGGCAATCGCTGCCTGATTCGGGGGAGTGTCGAGGATCGGCGGATCTATATTGCCATCCAGGGGGGTGAGGACACTCGACGCGAAGCACTCGCGGAAATCCGGGACAAACTGGAGGAGATCCACCGGACCATCAAGGGGCTGGTACTGACCGAACTCGTCCCCGTGCCAGGGCAGCCGGGAGTCGAGGTTGTGTACGGCACCTTGATCGAGATGATCCGTGAGAAGATTGATCGATTTATCCCACAAGGTGGGAAACGCGCTGCAAGCCCGATAGAGTTACTCCGACTCGTCGATACGCATCTACGACAGCTGTCTTATGGGCTGAACGGCACGCCCACTGGCGTGGTAGTGGGATGGAAAGACGGATTCGGGGTGCCACGGCCCACCGGAGTAACAGGAACGTTCCCAGCGCCCGGTGATGTCGGAATGTCCGGCAAGCGCCCGGTCATTAACTCGGTCGATTTCGCCATCATCACAATGAAGGAGGAGGAGCTGACCGCGGTTGAGCGTCGCTTTCAGCCGATGGAGCTTGTCTCGGGTGCAAGGCGAGAGTATCTGCACAGCCAGGTTACGACCACCAACGGCCGCTTGCATGATGTTCTCATCGCGCGGTGTCTGGAGCAGGGCCAGAGCGATGCTATGCAATGTACCCATGACCTGATTCAAGATGCGAATCCACGATGGATTCTTCTCGTCGGGATCGCCGGGGCCTACCCGGCTGAAGAATTCACCCTCGGCGATGTGCTGCTCGCCAGTCGGGTATATGACTTCGCCGTGACGGCTGCCCTGAGGGGAGATACAGTCGAGCAAAACCCAAAAGGCGGCGCAGTGCATCGAGACGTTTCGCGATTGCTGCAACTGATCCCGGCAGCGACGTACGGCAGGAGGCTGGGGGAGTGGAACAGTCCGGCAGCGATCCCGATGCCAAAACCGGCTCTGAGAATTCCTGAGAACATCGGCGACAAGGCCTTTTACGGTCCGCCGAAGTGGAAGAAGAAAGTGCGGGAGGGATTGCTGGCGAACTTCCCGGGCGGAGACCCGCCACCGCCGCGGTATCGCGTCGTACCGGTCGGTACGGGGAATACGCTCGTCAAGAACGTCAAACTGGCCGAAGCCTGGAAGGCATCCGCCCGCGCGGTCTCGCACATCGAAATGGAACTGGGTGGAGTCTACACTGCCGCACAGGCTGTCGACAAACCGGTGCTCTCGATCCGCGGGATCAGCGACGTGGTCGGCTTCAACCGCAGCACGGCCTGGACCGACTACGCCTGCCAGACGGCCGCCGCGTTCGCCCGGGCGCTGATCGGCTCGGGGCTCATCGACACCCGCAACGATCAGCCCGCAAGTTGACGACCCTCCCAATGTCGGAATCGGCTTGAGTGAGGGTCTGATCCAGGAACCCGGTCGCAGTGTTACATCGACGGGAAACCGATTAAATGCACACATGGGAGGGCGAGGCTCCTGNNTACGTCCAATCGTCTTTCTGTAGCTGCGACAGCCTCAGCGGGTTCCTGACCGAGCACGTCATCTCTCGTTCCATCCGCCTGTCCCAAGAATTCCTGTTTGTGCTGTCCCCCCCAGGGCGCTGCGGTTAGGATAAATCCAAACGTGTCTCACGTTGGCCAAAGGGGATCGGCCCATGCCCAACACCCCGCGCGAGCCCAACAGTCCTGGCTCGACCGCACCCGCGGCACCGCGATCAGGCCCCTGCCCAGCAGGCACTGACCGCCCCTCCCACGCGGCGATCGAACTCGCCCGACGGATCTCGGTGAACCACGCGATGACCGTCGCGGCCGTGACTGCAACCGGTATCGGAGTCTGGAAACTCTTCGCCGCGAAGGACACCGGGTTTGGGTGGTCGGACTGGCAATTTTGGGTTCTCCTGGTGGTCACTGTGGTCCCCATCCTCCTGGTGTCCTTCGGACACCTTCTCCCAGACGGACGGACTTCGCGACGGATCATCCCCGCAGCGGTGGCACTCTGGGCTGCGATCTTTTTCGTCGGGCTCCCTTGCGAACAGTATCGCCAGCGGAATGCCCTCATCGACCGGTTGGGCACGGAATTCGGACTTCACGTCACAGAAGTCGAGGCGGATGGGCCGTTAGCGGTGCGGCTCGACCCAGGTACGCCACTGACCTCTCTCGCAGCCGTCATTCCGCATTTGAAGCACCTGGGTCGCGTCACGAGCTGGGAAGCGTATCACTGTAGTGGCTTGAAGGATTGCAGTGGGCTACGAGAACTCACAGCCCTCCAAACCCTGAAGCTCATCAGTTGTCCAGGCTTGTCGGAAGTGGAGTTGGATGGGTTAACTGCCCTTCAGAGCCTCAGCCTCGACGGCTGCAGCGAGCTGACACGCGTGAACGTGACGAACCTCCCCGCGCTCCAAACCCTCAGCCTCAGTTGTTGCGACCTCCTGAGTCGAGTGGACGGGTTGGAGCAGTTGACCGGCCTCCGCTCGCTCAACCTCAGTTGTTGCGCCAATCTGCCGATTAGTACTTTAAAAAGACTGTTCGCCATCCAGACTATTGATCTCAGTAACTCCCCCCATCTGGTGGATTTGGCTCTGGACGACCTGCCCGCCCTTGAGACTCTCTACCTCAGCGGCTGTCACAACCTCAAGAAGATAACCGGTTTCGCAAAACTGACGGCTCTTCAGACACTTTATCTCAATCAATGTCGCGATTTAACCAATATCGATTTAACTGGATTATCTGCTATTCGATCACTCAATCTCTCTGGCTGTTATAATCTATTGCGAGTAGATGTGAGGGGTCTCACCGGCCTGCGCACCCTCGACCTCATGGGTTGTCTCGCTCTGTCAAGCTTGGAAGTGTCGGGTCTCACTGGCCTCCAGACCCTCAACCTCAACAGTTGCGGGAACTTGTCGGTGCTGGACGTGCCGAGTCTCACTGGCCTCCAGACCCTGAACCTCTGGGGTTGTCACAAGCTGTCTGAGGTCGATGTGAGGGGTCTCACCAGCCTTCAGGCCCTCAGCCTCTGGGGTTGCGACATCCTGTCGAGCGTGGACGTGACAGGGCTCACCAGCCTCCAGAGACTTGTCCTTGATCGCTGCACCAATCTCCGGAGCCTGACCGGTCTGGAAGGCTCGACATCTCTCAATTCACTCTCCCTCATCGGCTGCTGTCATTTGACCACGATCAGTGTCGATGGGGTCGCCCATCTGACATTTCTTGATCTCGAAGGCTGCACCGAACTCGTGACCGTGAACGGGTTGGAGAATTTGGCGACTCTTCAGAGTCTCAATATTCGGCAGTGTCCGAAACTCACGAATCTGGACGGCTTGACGAATCTGCCAAATCTCCAGGTGGTCAGATGATGTGAACGCCTCGCTATCAGGAAGCGGCCGCCGAGATTCGACCTCCGTTGTCTGGCGGCTACTCTGCGCGGGTTCCAACCGTACCTGACACCATTGGTTACCCGGGGCTGACAACCCCGGCGGCGACACCGCGGCTACGCCCCGACGCCCTCGACCACCGCCCGCAGCGGGGCCGGGAAGCCCTGCCACGCCGTCTGGTAGGTCTCTTCGAGAGGGGTGGGTACGTGAAGTTCACTGGTCAGGAACAGGGGCATGTCCGGGAGTCGATCACCAACCGTGAGTGGTTCGACGAACGCGGAGAAGGTGTTTGCCCCCCGGGCGACGTACGAGGCGAAGGTGATGGGCTTACCGGCGGGCGGGGTGAAGGGCTTGCGGGTGAGTCGCTTCCAGACCGCCGCGTGAATCCCGTTCGGGTCGCGGGCGGTGGGCGGAAATGGGTCGATGAGCAAGACGTTGCCCCCCTGTTGGAGCAACTCGACCGACTTCCTCACCAGATCGGCGAACTCCGATTTCCTGGCCTTGTTGCTCGGCGAGACGATCTCGATCGCGGCAATGACCAGTCCGCTTCGGGCGTGCTTGATCACCACCCGGTGACGACCGCTCGATCTCTGTTTCCTCCCGGAAGCCCTCGCTTTGATGAGGCCAACGAAAAGCGGTGGAATGGCGACTCCACCTGCCTGGTTGGCATCGACAATGACCGGTGACGCGAGAGTCTGGTCATCGGCAGTGGGCGGGGGCACCTCGTCCCACACGACGGGAGGGGTGTGGTCCACCATTGCGTAACAGCCAGCGGGCAGGCGACCGTTGTTGAGGTCGTGGAAGATCGCGGCGATCCACGCGAATTGGAACGTGTGGTAATCGTTCGGATCGACCCGGGTCCAGTCGTGCATCGGCATCGGTGAATCCTCCCACCGAATTGTATCCGACAGCCACCCCACCGCTACCCTGCATTTCGGCGGGCGTTCCACTCGTCGGGGGTGATGAGTACCTGGCGGGCGTTGCTCCCGTTGTACGATCCGACGATCCCGTCTTCGGCCATATAGTCGATCAACCGCGATGCCTTGCCGTAGCCGATCCCGAGCGCTCGCTGGAGCAACGATGTGCTCCCACGCTGCTCCCGGATCACGATCTCCACGGCCTGCTCGTACATCGGATCTCGCTCACGGAGTTTTTCTCCGGTCAACCCGTCTTCACCCCCCTGCTGGTCCCGGGTCTTCAGGTTCAGCAACTCGCTATCGAAATTCGGAGTGTCGGTCGCCACCGTGTCGACGATCCGCTCGATCTCCTTGTCGTCGACATAGGCCCCCTGGGTCCGGATGAGCATTCCGTTGTGGAGGAAGAGCATATCGCCCATTCCCAGCAACTTTTCCGCCCCCTTCTCGTCGAGTACCACCGCGCTGTCCGAGCGGTTCGTCACCTGGAAGCAGATCCGGGCCGGAAGGTTTGACTTGATCAGCCCGGTGATCACATCCACGGTCGGTTTCTGGGTCGCGAGGATCAGGTGGATTCCGGCCGCTCGCGACTTTTGAGCCAGCAGAATGATATTCCCCTCGATCTCCTTCTTCATCTTCATCATCAGATCGCCCACCTCGTCGATGAGGATCATGATGTACGGCATCTTCCGGGGAATCGCTCGCCGCTCGTCCTCGCTGTCCGGATTGATCCGGCGGACAATCTCCTCGAACGGAAGTTCGTTGTAGGAACCAATCTTCCGGACCCGGGCACGGTGGAGCCACTCGTAGCGCTCTTCCATCTTGTCGACCGCCCAGGCCAGGATGGCTTCCGCCTTCTTCTCGTCCTTCACCACCGGGGTCATCAGATGAGGAATCTGCGCGTAGTCGCTCAGTTCGACTTTCTTGGGATCAATCAGAATCATCCGGCATTCGTCCGGCCGACGGGTCAATAGTAGACTGAGGATCACGGTGTTCAGGCAGACCGATTTCCCGGTCCCGGTTCGGCCAGCGATCAGAAGGTGGGGCATATCGGCCAGGTCGTAGGCGAGAGGGCGGCCCTCGACATCCTTCCCCAGGAAGATCGGGAGCTTGTACTTCATCACTTTCGGAGTCGCTGCGAGGGCGGTGACCAGTTCCTTTAGTCGGACCACCTGACGAATTTCGTTGGGGACTTCGATACCGACGGTGCTACGACCCGGTAGCGGCGCGACCACGCGGACACCCGGGACTCGAAGGTTCAACGCCAGATCGTCGGCCAGGTTGGTCACCTTGTTCAAACGTAATCCCGTCTCCAGGGCCACTTCGTACTGGGTGAGGACTGGCCCGGTGTGGATGCCGACCACCCGGACATTCAGCCCGAAATCCTGGAACGTCTTTTCGAGGAGGATGGCCACCTCGCGGAGTTTCTGCTCGTGGCCGTCAAGCGGGAACGGCTCGGGGTCGTTGAGCAGGGTGAGCGGAGGAAGATCGTACTCCGCCGGTTCGCCAGTGGCCGAATCGTCCTCGGGTGGAGAAACCGCCCGGAGGAGCGCTGCAAGCCCGGCCGGATCGGGGTGTTCAGTGTGGGAGTGGATCGGGATATGGTCTGGCCGCGATTCGGTCTGTTCGACGACCGCGAGTTTGAGTGCAGGTGCGGCGGCCATTGGGGCTGGATGGGTGATGGGAATCGTGGCCGGGGTGGACGAGCCTGGAACCGTCTTGGTCACCGTCCGAGCGGGGACCGTGGCGGCCGTGGCCCTGGCAACAGCCACTGCTCCGCGTCCCGCGACCTTGGCTGCGGTTCCGAGCCCGGTGAGAACCTGATCGCTCCCCTGGGCGACCCGGTCGTTGCCCCAGATTGCTGCCTTCCAGAACCCCAGCAGGATTGTCAGCATCACGCGCACGATGCCGATCACCAGCCAGTTCGCCGCGAGCATCGCTCCGCCGATCACGGCGACGACGAATGCTACACAATCCCACGGTGAGTCGAGGAGGTCTTCCAGACTGAAGCGAATGAACGCTCCGACCGATCCGCCCGGTCCGGCGACCGACACCGGCGAGAGGGTCGATCCGGACCAGTCCGCCCCCACCGCAGCGCACACGGTCAGGACGACCCACCCGGCAGTCCGAACCGCGAGCCGGCCGGGTGTCCGGGTCCGGATCATCAGCCCGGTCAGAACGATCCACCCGGCAAGAAACGCGAATGCTCCCCACCCGAGTGGTTCGATCAAGTACGCAGCCACCCGGTCGCCTGTCTGTCCGAGCAGGTTGGGACCGCCGGCCAACTGACGGGAGCTGCCGACTGCGACACCGAGCGCAGTGCCGGCAGCGAGCAGGGTGAGGGCGACCGCATCGAGCCGCCACCGTCGTGTGGGGGCTGTCGGTTCGGACATACTGGGGAACCTTGTCGGGTGGAGAACCGATGGGTGCGGCCGTCCGCCGGGTGTGTTCCGGCCCCGACAGCCGGTACAGACCCACCCTACCAACCTGTATTGTCAAGCGAAGGACGCTCGATCTGAACGGCTGTTCGCCCGTCGGTGGTCGAATTCGTGCCCCTCGCGGTCGATCCAGTCAGTACAACACACCCGGCCAGCATAACCGGAGAAATCGGCTTGAATCCAGCGGGGTAGCAACCATGCCAGTGGCACATCAGAATGGCCCGCAGATGACACAGACTTCGACGCAGATGA
The DNA here is from genome assembly GCA_003136315.1 of Gemmataceae bacterium. Lineage (GTDB taxonomy): Bacteria > Planctomycetota > Planctomycetia > Gemmatales > Gemmataceae > Urbifossiella. The sequence continues at coordinate 9,772 of PLDW01000432.1, forward strand.
AATCCAGATAAGATCAGATTTGTTTTGATCAAGATTTTATCTGCGTTCGTAGATCTGCGTCATCTGCGGGCCATTCTGAGTGGCTGATCCAGTCGGTACAACACACCCAGCCCGCACAACCGGAGAAATCCGATGATCCATATCGCCCTCTGGGAGCCGGAGATCCCACCGAACACCGGCAACGTCGCCCGATTGTGCGCAGCCACGGGGGCCAGGCTCCACCTGATCGGTCGACTGGGTTTCCGACTCGATGATAAGGCCCTCAAGCGGGCGGGGCTCGACTACTGGCCAGCAGTGGATGTCATCCGACACGTCACGTTTGAGGAGTTCGAGGCAGTCGTCGGGGACGGCAGAGTCTGGTGTGTGGAGACCCCAACCGACACCCCTTACACCCGTGCGGAATTCCGGGACGGAGACACCCTTCTGTTCGGAAGCGAGTCGAAGGGGCTCCCGGCGGGTGTGCGGGAGAGGTATGCGGGGAGGGTGGTCGGAATTCCGATGCCGACCGGTCACGTCCGGAGCCTGAACCTGGCCACGGCGGTCGGGATCGTCCTCTATGAAGCCTTGCGGCAAGTACACGGCTGGTAGAACCCGCGCCACCGGAACTCGGGAAGCGGGGTCGAGGGTTCGTTCCGGCCCAGGTTCCAGTGACAACAGGAGGAAGCGGACGATGGGATGGGGGCTGTGATTGCGAACCGCCGGAACACTCCGCGCGGATCGCCGGCCCGGTGGTGGGGGTGGCATGTCATCGACCGTCGTCGCACTTCCCCAGGCGGAAGACCTTGCCGCCTTCATCCATCAGACACTCTGTGCGCAAGATTCGCTCGATCCGGATCAAACACCGCTGTTCCGGACCCCGCTCAAGAAGCGGGATCGGGTGTGTGGGATGGTGTTCCACGTCGAAGGCCCGCGTCTTTTGAGAACAAGTGCGGTCTGGTCGGCTGATGACGATCGGATCATCTTTTATGACTCGACCGGCACACGGGTCCGGGAGGTGAGGCTCTCGGAGAGTCCAGGTGTGAATGCGGAGTCCGGAAAGCGAACTGCGGATTCCAAACCTTCGGGTTCCCAGGCTGCGGCATGATGTTCGGGTGAGCCAGCCGCCTCCGGCGGTCGAGCTGCGCTCGACCACCGGCTCATCGCTGCGAGCCCTGCCGGGGTCGATCGGGCCATCGTATTCGCGTCATCGTCACCGTTCCCGCCACCGGTGGTAGAGCTGCGCTCGACCACCGGCTAATCGCTGCGACCCCTGCCGGGGTCGATTCATGTTTGCATTATCGCCATTTGACGGTGTATCAGGGAGGATCGTACCCTCCCCGTGTCCACGGGTTGCACCGGCAGATCCGCCAGGCCCCTTTCGCGGACCCGACCACAGGACCATACTTCCGTACCGCACCGATGAAATATTCACTGCACCCCGGCTCGAACCGGCACATTGGGGGGAGAAGCGGGCGGATCAGCCACTGATACCCGCGGACGCACCCGACCAGTACGCCCGACACCACCCAGATCGGCCCCTTCCACACCCAGCGGATCATTTGAGGCTGCCTCCGACAACACCATAATGGGACTCCAGTGCGGTACACTGGGGTCGCTAAGGCGAGCGGCAGAACAAAACCTACCCGTGTTTGGGACTTGCCCACGCCGGGCCGCCACGGAGGGCGGCCCCTACCTCATTCAAGTTTAAAGTTTAAGCAGTTTAAAGTTTAAAGCCGAAGACAGTGAGCCCCGAAACAGGCTCGCGACAAAACCAAGCCTCTTCAACTTTAAACTGTTTAAACCTTAAACTTTAAACATAAGAGGGCGGCCCGGCTGTCCATGACGGGTGGTCATTCTTCATCTGCCGCACGCCTAAAACCACAGGCCACGCCTACGGCACCAACCCTCTCAATTGGTACAGGTGAATCAGAGCCCGGTCGATCATCTTCTCCCCTGCACCCAGTTCCGCCACCGACACCGGTAGGCCCGTCCCGTACCCACCCTCGCTTACTGCCTGGATCGTCGGGAAATACTGGTGATAGTCGTTGCAGTATCCCAGAAAGAATAGGTGCGGAAGCCTGGCTCGCCGCTTCAGACTCAACGAGTGGTCCGAAAAAAACTCTCCCGACATCCCCACGAACCCAACCGATCCGTCCAGGACCGCGGTTGTCAGCATCGGCCGGACGCCGGTTGCGTACTCCGTCTCGAAAAAGCCGATCAACTCCGGGAAGAATGCCCGATTCAGCGCTTCCCGGACGAACGGATTTTTCACATCGATCACGCACTTGAATCCGAACTCCTCCCGCCGCACGACCAGCTCATTCCCTTTTCCCGTCGGTTGGATCTCTTTTGCGAGAGCCAGGACGGCCTCTGCGAGTCGCTTGCCGAACTCGTCTGGTCCTTTCACCCCCTCCGGCGGCTTCGGAGAGAGGTCACCGGCCGCCCCCTGGAGGAACAGGCACGGCACACCGGTGTCGGCTTCGACGTGCTTCGCCATCGCTCCGGGGAAATCGGCCGAGAACATCATTAGCTCGGCGGGCAACATCGTCGGATGCGCAGCGAAATTCACCGCGTGGGCGATCGGACGACCCGAGAGGTCTTCGACCCGCAGCACCTGAATCTCGCGGTCCGTGGGCGCATCCTTCCGCTTCGATTGGCGGTTGCGATTCCAGGGAAGTTCGGTCGCTCCCACTCCATACCGGGCAGGCCGGCGCGAGGCATCTGCCTTCCGGATCACACCCACCAGTTTCTCTTCCAGATCCCGAATGTACGGCTTGCCGGCTTTCGGCCAGGTGTCGAGTTCGAGAATCGGACCGTGGTGGGTGTGGGAAGCAACGAGGAAGATCTCGGCGAACTCGTCCGGTTTCAGGGCCGTGCGGATACGGGTCATGGAATCGCGTGTTGGTGCGCGGCCGAGGTCGAGTGAGACAAGGGCGATTTTCGTCTCCCCCGCCTTGAGCACAATCGCCCGGGCGTGGAGCGGGTCACGAACCCCTTCGCAGGGACGATCCTTGCGGGAGGCATATCCCCACATCGGATAGCCCGGGGGTGGGGTGATATCGACCTTCGCTGCACCTGCCTCAAACGCTGCACTGGAGACTCCAGCCAGCCAGAGCGACGCCACTGCCGCGAGCCAGACACATCTCATCGCTGCCTCCCCACCCGTTTCCGGACACCCACTCTGTGTTAGGATGCATTGTGCCAGCTCCGCTGCCGATCACCCAGGAGAAATCGATGCCCGATCACCCGCCCGACCCCAATACCATTGTGTTCGAGGCAGTTGCGTTCGCCGCGCGGGCCCACCGTCACCAACTCCGCAAAGACAAGGAGACACCCTACGTCAGCCACGTCTTCCGGGTCTGCCTGGTGCTCCGTCAGGTGTTCGGAGTCGACGACCCGCGGATACTCGCAACAGCGCTGCTCCACGATACGATCGAGGATACCACGACGGACTGCGACGACCTGATCGAACGCTTCGGTCCGCAGGTCGCTGGGTGGGTCGCCGCGCTGAGCATGGACATGCGCCTCCCTTACGACGAGCGGGAAGAATCCTACCTGCGGGTTCTCGCCAGGGCCGACTGGCCGGTGAAAGTCTGTAAACTCGCCGACATTTACGACAACCTCGGCGACTCCCGCCACCTGACCCCCTCCGGTCGGCAGTGGACATTCACCAAATCCCATCGGTTTTTGAGAGCCATCCGCCAGAGCCTCCCAGAGCAGGTTCGCGAGCCGCTCCGACTGGTCGAGGAGAGGCTCGCCGCGCTGGAAGCCAGTCCTTGATCGAGGCAGATTCACCGCACGGGATCGGGATGACGGCAGTCGAGCCTGACGTAAAACATCGGTCACGACCTCACCCGAGAATGCCCTCTGTCGATTCGGATTGCGGGTGTGCGACATGGTCTG
>PLDW01000123.1 GCA_003136315.1 Gemmataceae bacterium
TTGTGGCGGCCGACATCCTCCCGGACAGCAAGGAGGTTGCCGTCCGGGTCGAACAATGCCGCAGCGTGCAAGCCGCCAGTGCAGGCAAATGCTGGCTGGGCATTCCGGAGCCGCACATGGAGAGCATGGATGACTGCCGTAGCCACCGTGGGGCCACCGGTCCGGGGGCCGTCGCACGAAGCCTCGATCGCATCGACGGAGGTCTTCCCGCACACCCCGCACGCGGAAGTTGTGTAGGTTCTCCGCTCCAGGCCGGTCAGATCGACCACAACGGTCGGGTGCAGGTCGAGCCGGAAGGTGTTCCCGTCCCTGTCCGGCGCGACAGCGAGGATCTGCCCCGGGTCGGTCACAACGCCTTCGGCGAACAGCAGCCCCGCAGCCAATTCGGGATCGTGCCCCGGAGTCCGCATGGTCACCGACACAGTCGTCCGGCGACGATCACGGACCGGCCCGTGGGTGATCTGGATCGCCAGCGGCTCCTCAACCACAAGCTGGTCGGGCCGGTGTTCGCGGGCGGTGCCCTCGACTGCGATGACATCGACGACCCGGACTCCGGCGGCTGAGCCGGTCGGGAGGGGAGGGGGGTCAGGCTGGCCGCGGTGTCGAATCGGTGTCACTCATTGGGGAGTGGTGCCGGGCCTCATCCAGGAACCCGCTGAGGNNCAGGAGCCTCGCCCTCCCATTTATACGTCCAATCGTCTTTCCGTAGATGCGACAGTCACAGCGGATTCCCGTATCAGGGGTATCTTACCGCGCCGTTGAGGGACTGGGAACGATGCCCCACCACTCACTTCGGCGGTACTGGTTGATCTCATACCAGAGAGAACGCCGAGTCAGCCTCCCACAGTTCCGGGCTTTCCCCGGCCGGCCGGGGCGAGCCGTCGGCGGTACACCTCGAAAGACGGGTACTGGGCTTCCAGGGCGAACGCTGCCATCTCCTCCCGGAATGCCGGCCACACGTCCAGTCGCACATCTGACACGTACGACGGGACGACGATTCGGTCCGCCATCCGGATTTGGCTGCGGATCTGTTCCACCTCGACCGGGAGGGCAGACGGGGGGAGTAAGTACCACCCCCGTGGAGCAGTGAGTTCCGGAAACAGCACAGCCGGGGCGTAAGTCCGCCCCAGGAACAGAACTGGCTTCTCACGCCCGGCATTGCGGATCGCCCGCCACCCGGCCGCGTCCTCCGGAAGTGCGAACAGCCCACCGGTATCCGGTGAGGGAACCAGGCCGTTCCAGAACCGAAGCCCCTCCATCCACGTAGATGCGGATCCGGCAAGCACCAATCCCGGCAGGACAAACCGATACAGGATTCGTGCTGCCCACGTCGGGGTCGGGCCGCGCAATCGCATCGCGGCCACCCCGCACACTCCGAGGAGCAACACGACCGAATCGTAAATCCACGACCCGTCGTTGCCAAACAGGAATACCACGAATGTGAGGTGAAGAACTAAACAGGTGACGACCGAGAACACCCGCGGATCGCGGGCTGCCCGGATCAACCGCACCCCCCCAACCAGAAGCACCAGGGTTGAGACCACCCAGAACCCGGCGTAGGTGAAGAAATAGTAAGCTGGGGTAGGACGATCGGGCAGCCAGAACCGCCGCCCCACACCGAAGAAGAACCCATAATTTTCCGCCGCGTAGGTGGTGATGGCTGCGACCGGGAAGAGTGTCTTCATCAGTGGTTCAACTCCGAACCAGGCCACCAATCCCGACACACAGACCGCAGCCGTCAGCCCGGCAGGAGCGAGCCGACGGACCCGTAACAGCAGACACGGTTCCGTCCCGAGAAAGAGAATCTGGGTGGTCAGAAGGCCGCAGAAGAGATACCCGATCGAGGGCTTCACGAACACCACGAGCACCGCGGGGACAAGCGCGGCGCCGGGTCGGCCGAGGGCCTGTAACCCCAGCCCCACCGCCAGCAAGGCGGATTCCAGCCCATGAACCGGGCTGGGGTAGATGTTTGGCATGACTGCGAACGGGAGGGCGACCAGCATCAGGAGGCGGGCCGACCGGCCGAACTTGACCCCACGGGCGAAGGCGACCATCCCGGCGAACACCGCCAGGTTGCATACGGCGAAGAGGCCGGCCTGGGCCTCCGGAGTGCGGCCAAGCGCAGCGAACCAGGCCCGGTCGATCACGAGAGCAAGCAGCCCGTAGAAGTAGGAGAAATCTCGGGCCGGCACCCACCCGTCGGCAATGAGTGTATCGGTCCCGAGAGCCCAGCCGAGGTCCGTCGTGGTGACGAACACGAACGCCAGGTGAATCGGCCACGCGCGAACGAAGTTGGCTACCAGCAGAGCGAGCCCAACCGCCCAAAAGATGGCGGACGGGCGGCACGAATCCCCCGGGGGGGGTTGATCGTCGATCATGAGTTCCGCTCCTGGCGATGGCTTCGGCTCCGTCGAGAAGAAATGGCCCGCAGATGACGCAGACTTCGACGCAGATGAAATCCAGATAAATCCAAATTCGTTTTAAAATCAAGATTTTATCTGCGTCGGAGTCTGCGTCATCTGCGAGCTATTCTGAAGCGTTATGTGCGGGCCATTGCCTTGGGTTTATCACCATATTGATTGAAAGCCCCTGGAAATCGTCCTGAATGTCCTTGGCCCCCCGGTCATTGCTTGGGTAAACTGACCCCACCTCTACGACCCTCACCCGCCGAGAACCATGTCCACTCCCAAACACCCGCTCGAACCGCTCTCGGCGGCCGAAGTCCGACTCGCCGTGGCTCTCCTCAAAGATGCCGGAAAGGTCACCCGGACGACCCGGTTCGTCTCCGTTTCCCTCAAGGAGCCGCCGAAAGCCGCTGTCCACGCCTTTCCCTGCGCGGAATCGGTGTCTCGTGAGGTCTTCGCCGTCCTGTTCGACAACGCCACGAACGCCTGTTACGAGGCGACCGTCTCGCTTACCGACCGGGGGCTCCTGGCGTGGGTCCACGTTCCCGGCGTCCAGCCGACAATGACCGCCGACGAGATGATCGAGTGCGAACAGGCCGTGCTGGCGAGCCCGGAGTTCCAGGCTGCCCTCAAGACGCAGTACGGGGTCGAGGACACGTCGCGGGTGATGGTCGACATCTGGAGTGCAGGGTATTACGGGCAGGCCGAGGAGGGCTCCCGTCGACTTGCCCGCCCGCTCTGCTTCCTCCGCGCCGATCCCACCGACAACGGATATGTCCGACCGATCGAAGGCATCCGCCCCGTCGTCGATTTGAACGCGATGCAGGTGATCCGGGTCGAGGAGTACGGACACTGGCCGCTGCCTCCGCAACCCGGGAACTATGCCGCCGACCGGGTTCCTGTGAAACGGACCGGGATCAAGCCGCTGGAGATCACTCAACCGGAGGGGCCGAGTTTCGAGGTCGATGGGTATCAGGTGCGCTGGCAGAATTGGAGTTTCGTGATCGGCTTCAACGCCCGCGAGGGGCTCACTCTCCACCACCTGCGATACAACGATGGCGGGGTGGATCGGAGTGTGTTGTACCGGGCATCGCTCACGGAAATGGTCGTCCCGTATGGAGACCCTGGCCCGACCCAGTTCCGTAAAAATGCCTTTGATGTCGGCGAGTACGGGATGGGTGCGTGCGCCAACAGCCTGGAACTCGGCTGCGACTGTCTCGGGCTGATCCGGTATTTCGATGCCCACCTCTGCGACAGCCGGGGCAACCCGCTGACCATCAAGAACGCCGTCTGCATGCACGAGGAGGACTACGGCATCCTCTGGAAACACACCGACCGGCGACTCCCCGACTCGCCCGAAGTGCGGCGAAGTCGCAGGCTGGTGGTATCGAGCGTCAGCACGGTCGAAAACTACGAATACGGTTTCTTCTGGTATCTGTACCAGGATGGCAACATCCAGTTGGAAGTGAAACTGACCGGGATCTTGTCGCTCGGGACGCTCCGACCCGGGGAGACGAGTCCGTACGGGTCGCTCATTGCTCCGCAGTTGTATGCGCCGGTCCACCAGCACTTTTTCAACGTCCGACTCGACTTCGACCTGGATGGAATGAACAACTCGGTCTATCGGGTGGATGTGAGCGCGGACGAACCCGGCCCCTCCAACCCGCACGGGAACGCATTTGCCGCGCGGCCGACCCTGCTCGCCACCGAGAAGCAGGCTCGCGACCACCTGAAACTGGAAACCGCCCGAACCTGGCGGGTGGTGAACCCCAATGTCCGTGGCCCGGTTGGGGAACCGGTCGGGTACAAGTTCCTGCCGATGGACAATTCGTTCCCGCTGGCGAGCCCAGAGGCGTGGTGGCGGAAGCGGGCGGGGTTCGTGAACTACCACGTTTGGGTGACCCCATTCGACGAGGCCGAGCGCTATGCCGCAGGGGACTACCCGAACCAGAGCCAGGGGGGGGATGGGCTGGTGAAGTGGACCGAGCAAGATCGACCGATCGTGAACACGGACGTGGTGTTCTGGTATACCTTCGGGCACACCCATATCCCCCGCCCGGAAGATTACCCGGTGATGCCCACCGCGTACATCGGGTTTCTGCTCAAACCCAACGGGTTCTTCGCCATGAATCCGGCCAACGATCTCCCCCCACAGGCGAAGAAGACCGCAGCCAGCGGACTGCCGCTGGCCAAGGGCGATTGTTGCCATTGATCGGCTCCCCTACAAGAATCCGCAGAGGCTATCTCACTCGAGGAGCAAGCATCGGTCTAACGGGAGGGCGAGGCGCCTGCCGAGCGTGAGNNAGCCTCGCCCTCCCATTTATACGCTCAATCGTCTTTCCGTAGATGCGACCGCCGCTACGGGTTCCTGTACCAAGACGTGATCGCTGGTCTCACTTGACCGGCTTCAGCACGATCTGTCGCAGATCCATCACGGCAGCTCCGGGTTTGGTTTTTGCCTTCACTGTGAGGGTGTGCCGACCAATACTGTCGACCTTCAGGGTGCCCACCTCGCGGGCCTCGAACGCCTGGAACCCGCCCGTATCCTTGACCGTGAAGGTCAACTTCTGCGTTCCCACCGCCAGTTCCACCTCGGACCCGCCGCTCCCTTTCCCGCATCCCTGGAGAACCTCCACCGTGAACGTGCCGGCCCCTGTCGTGGTGAACTCGAACTCTGCCCAGTCATCTTGCCGGACCCAGAACCCGAGCGTGTTCTTGTGCGGCAGCGGCTCGAAGCGGAGCATCACCCCGTGGACCGTCGCCGTCCGCGCGTGCAGGGTGATCGTCCCATCCTTCGCGGGAGGGTTGGGGACGTAGTCCGGATTCGGTGTCGGCATACGGGCACCGACTGCTTGCCGCCAGGTCTCCAGCTTGGCCGCGAGGTCTTTCACGACTTCGGGCTTGTCGGCGGAAAGGTTGCGGGATTCGGACAGATCCTTGCGCAGATCAAATAGTTCGCGCCGACCGGTCTCGTAGAATTCGATCAGCTTGTAATCCCCGGACCGAATCGCTCCGCCCGGCTTCGACCCCTGGTTCGCGTAGTGTGGGTAGTGCCAGTAGAGCGACCGTTCGGCGAGTTTGCCCCCCCTCAACACTGGCATCAGGCTGACCCCATCGCAGACGGTGCGATGGGCGATGGCTGCATCGACAAGGGTCGGGTAGAGGTCGATGCTGTTCGCGGCCTGATCCGTGACCGTACCCGGAGCCACAACCCCTGGCCACCGGACGATGAGCGGAACGCGGATTCCACCCTCGTACAGATACCCCTTCCCCTCCCGGAGCGGCCCGTTGAACGTCGGGGCAAACGGCATCCCCTCCAGGGTCGCCAGCCCGCCGTTGTCCGAGGTGAACAGCACCAGGGTCTTGTCGGAGAGCTTCAGATCGTCGAGTTTCTTCACCACCCGGCCGACACTCTCGTCCAGGCTCTCGATCATCGCTGCATAAACGGGATGACTCTGTCGACCGTTGACCGGCTGACCCTTGTACTTCGCGAGGATCGCGGGCTTCGCGGTCAGCGGCGTGTGCGGGGCGTAGTGTGACAGGTTGAGGAAGAACGGATGGTCCTTGTTCGCTTCGAGAAATTTCTCGGCCTCGGTGGTGAGTCGATCGGTCAGGTACTCGCCCTCTGGAGCGGTTTCGAGCCCGGGCATCACGCCTTGCTTGTTGCGAAACGGAGCGAAATAACTCCGCGCGGTGCCTGTTTCGTCACCAGCGATATTGAGGTCGAACCCGTCTTGCTCTGGGCCAAACCCCTCTGCGCCCAGATGCCACTTCCCGATGTGGGCGGTGCTGTACCCCGCGAACTTGAGGACACTGGAAAGGGTCACCTCCTCCCGCGGCAGTTGTTGATTGAAGTTGGGACGTTTGAGCTTCTGGTCGGGTCGGTCGGGCCGACCGGGGAGCCAGTCGGTGATATTGACCCGGGCCGGGTACATCCCGGTAAGAATGCTCGCCCGGGTCGGGGAGCAAACGGGACACGCGACGGTATAGTCGGAGAACTTCAGGCCATCTTTCGCCAGACGGTCGATATTCGAGGTCTTGTAGAAGGTGCTCCCGTAGCACCCGAGATCCCGCTGACCGAGATCGTCGGCGACGATCAGCACAACATTCAGGCGCGGCGAAGGCTCGGCCGCAGCCAACCCCGCCGGCGCAACGATGGCGATCAGCAGGCCAAGCAATAACGGACCGAGAGCCCCGAGTCGGATGCGAAGCATGACCACCTCTGCACAATGACCCCGTCCAGCGGGGGAAGATCCGGCAGAACGGGGCTATTGTCCGCCTCCCCCCTGCCAGGGTCAAACGCGAATCGGCATCAAGCGGAGAAGAGGATTCACCACAGAGCCACCGAGGACACAGAGAGAAAACCCAAGGCGGAGAAAAGATACTGACATCCCCACGGGTTTTCTCGGTGTTAGTCTTCCTCCGTGTCCTCGGTGACTCTGCGAAGGGCGGCCCGGCCTTTCCCTGACGGGTGGTCATCCTCCAACTGCCGCACGCCTTAACTCGGGGGAGGTTCGGGAACGGTCACACCGGTGTAGATCTCGGAAAGAGGCACGCGAACGGGAACGGACTGGAATGCCAATTCCCCGCTGAGGCCGGTTGTGGTGGTCGGCGTCCAGTTCTCATCCGACTGACGGACGAACTGCTCACACACAGGTTCGTCTTGTGAGACCAGCACGTACTCCTTGAGCGATTCGAGGTGTTGGTATTGGTGGAACTTGGCTCCGCGGTCGTAGTTCTGCGTTGAGGGGGACAGCACTTCGATGATGATCGCTGGATTGAGCAGGATGTCAGTGGAATCGGCGTCCGGGAACTCGGGTGACCCACACACGATCAGGACATCGGGGTAGGTGTACAATCCGGTCTTGGCAACCTTGACTTTCATGTGGCTGGTGATGGCAAAGCAGGGTCCACCGGCGAGTTGGTTCCCGATCAGCCGGGCCAGGTTATCTTTGATCCGGTTGTGTGCGTACGTACCCCCGGCCATCGCGAACATTTCGCCGTTGTAGAACTCACTCTTGAACTCCGCGGCTCTCTCGATGGCGAGGTATTCGGCCTCGGTCAGCTTCTTCTTGGGGACAGCGGTCATGATCGGCCTCCGGGATTGATGGCATTTTACCACCGGGAGCGAGAACGAGACGAGGTCGGAGGCAGGGGAATCGGGGGCTGGAGTCATGCAACGGTGAAGATGATGGCCGCTCCGCTGTGGCTGGCCACGACCGGAGCGTCGAAGAGGGCATTCCCACGCGGACCAGGGGAACGAGGAGAACAGCTTTTCGCGATGGTGACGGAGCAGCGCGTCGAGTATCCTGGTGGGAAACTCCCCGTTCGCTGTTCAACACCGGGTCTCGCCTGTCATGACCGACCGCCCCGCACCGGATGACGAACCCCGCCCCGAGGTCAAGACAGCCGTAAGCCCGCGACTGGACCTCGCGGACGGCCCGACGCATACCGACACACCAAGAGCGGATCGGCCAGCCGATTCTGCAACCGTGACCGAACCTCCGGGGGCTCATTCGCCAGCCGGAGCGGAATCGACCTCGCCCCCCACACTGTCGTTCGCAAACCGAGTCGCCGACGTTCTCGACCCCGAGCCGGAGAAGACTCCACCCCAGCCCGCTCAGCTGCCGGTCGTCGCGGAAGGCCCACCCGCGACCATCACCTCCCAGCAGACCGGTCCCTTACTCCCCCCGGCCCCGCCCGGGTACGAGGTGCTACGGCTCATCAAACGCGGCGGGATGGGTGCGGTGTACGAGGCCCGGCAGATCAGCCTGAATCGGGTCGTGGCCCTGAAAGTGATTCTGGCCGGTGGGCACGCAAGCGCGGCCGAGCGGGACCGATTCATCCGGGAAGCCGAAGCGGTCGCTGCGCTGACCCACTCGGGGGTCGTTCAGGTTCACGATTTCGGGACGCTGAACGGTCAGCCGTACATGGCCCTGGAATACTGTGGGGGCGGTTCGCTTGCCGAGAAACTCGCCGGCACCCCGCTTCCGGCCCGGGATGCGGCTGCCCTGGTCGAGCAGGTGGTGCGAGCAGTGGCCGCGGCCCACGCACGGGGGATTCTCCACCGCGATCTGAAACCAGCGAACGTGCTTCTCACCCCTGAAGGAACGCCAAAAGTGGCCGACTTCGGGTTGGCCAAACTGGTCGGTTCAGACGACGGGGCCACCGCGACCGGGGCCGCGATGGGGACACCACCCTACATGGCCCCGGAGCAAGTCCGGGACGCCAAGGCTGTCGGCCCTCCGGCCGACGTGTACGGACTTGGCGCGGTCCTGTACGAATGCCTGACCGGCCGGCCGCCGTTCAAGGGGGCGACCGTTGCGGACACGCTCAATCAGGTTCTCACACAGGAGCCGGTCGGGGTCCGGGTCTTGAACCCGCAAGTCCCGGTGGATCTGGAAACCGTCACCCTGAAGTGTCTGGAGAAGGAGCCGGCCCGGCGGTACGAGTCCGCCTCCGCGCTGGCCGACGACCTCCGGGCATTCCTGGAAGGTCGTCCGGTTGTCGCTCGTCCGGTCGGTCCCTTGGGGCGCGCCTGGCGATGGCGGAAGCGGAACCCAGGGCTGGCAGTGGCCGTCGGGGCGGCGGTGCTGGCCCTCGTGGTCGGGTCAGTGGCTTCAACGGGGTTCGGGCTGTGGGCACTGGATGAAGCGAAGCGGGCCGATAACAATGCGACCCGAGCCAGAGACGAGGCCAAAGAGAAGGAGCAGGAAACGGCCCGAGCGGAAGCCGAAACCACAAAAGCAAAAAATGAGGCCGAGAACGCCCGGAGAAGTGCCGAGGCCGAGAAGATGGCCGTTCGGAAGGGGCAGCAGTTACTTGGATTGATGAGTGCGAGTGAGGGCGTCAAACTCGCCGACGAGGGTCAACTCTCGCTGGGGTTGCTGAAGATGGCCAATGCCCTGGTGGTCGCTCCGGAGAGCCCGGAGGCCGAGGCCATGAGCCGGGCTCAATGCGCTCTTTACCAACGGCACAGCCGGCCGGCATATACGTTGCTGCATCTGTTCTCGCACGCCGCTGCTGTCGAATCAGTGGCATTCAGCCCAGACGGTTGGCGGGTTCTGAGCGGAAGCCGGGACAACACCGCCCGGGTGTGGGACGCCAACACTGGCAAGCCACTCGGCCCCCCA
>PLDW01000297.1 GCA_003136315.1 Gemmataceae bacterium
CTCTCCCTACCCCTATCCCACAACCTTGGTAGGTCATTTCCGGCCGGCTCCCTTACCGGCTGAGTTTGTCGGCACCAGGCGTGGGAACCTGGCCGACGGTCGCGAGGGCTTTCGTCAGGAAGTCGGTCGCGAGCCGCTGGACCTGAGCATCGACGGCTCGGCACGTCGCCTCCCAGGTCTCGTCGGTGACCCCGAACGAGCGGGGCTCGGAGCACACTTCGATGTAGGCTTTCGCTTTGGGTTCGGTCCCACTGGGACGGAGCGAAACCTTGGCAGCGAGGCCACGGCCGGAGCCGTCCCCGAGTCGGAAGATCAGAAAGTTGCGGGCGGCCTGGTCGGTCTGCCCCAGAAACGGCCCCATCCGACCGTCTTCGTTCCACAGATCGTCAAATCCTATGACGGAAAGCCCACCGATGATCTGGGGGGGAGTCTGACGGAGTGTGTCGAGCATTCGGCCCATGTGCCGCTTTCCTTCAATCCCAGTCATGACAATGTTCAGCAATTCGTTCCGGTAATACCCGAACTGCCGGCTCAGATCGTTGAGATAATCGATGAGAGTCTGCCCCTGCCGCTTGCAGAAGAGGGCGGCCTCGGCGAGCAGTAGGGCCGCACAAGCCGAGTCCTTATCTCGGATCTCTGCGGTTGCGAGGGTGCCGTGGCTCTCTTCGGTCGCAATCACGAAATTGTCGGTCGAGCCCCGGACGTCGCCATATTGACCGGTCGATTCAAGCTGCCAGAGGACATCAGCGTGGTATTTGAACCCGACCAGGAGATCGTTGACCACCTGGGCTCCGAATTGTCGACCGATACGAGTGATTTGGCCGCTGGTCACTTCTGTTGTGATGATGATCGGGGACGCCGGAAGTGCCCCCCGACGGGCCAGTTGGCTGAGCTTGAAGTGGGTCAAGAGGGCTGCGATTTCATTTCCGGTGAGGGGCCGGTAATCGCCTTTCCCATCCGGTGAGGTGCAGGTCATCCCGCCGAGCCGATCAGCGTCCGGGTCGGTCGCGATGACAAGATCCGCGTGGTTGTCCCGTGCGACCTTTTCGGCCCGGTCCAGACATTCAGGATTTTCCGGGTTGGGGGTCTTTGTGACATTCGGGAACTGACCGTCCGGGGTCGCCTGCTCGGGGACCGGGATCGGGCGAAACCCTTGGGCCTCCAGGGTCTCACCCGCGCACGTTCCGCCAACCCCGTGGAGGGGGGTGTAGACCACCCGGAACTCGTCGAATTTGGGCGGTGGGATCAGGCTCTGTTTGCGGCACAGTTCGATGTAGGCGCGGTGCGGAGCCTCATTGAGGAAGTGCACTTTTCCACTGCGAACCGCGTCGACCCACGGGAGGTGCCGAATGGTAGCGACCTGATCGACGAACTCACTCATGAGCTGGTCTTCCGGTGGGACCGGCTGAGCCCCCCGCTCGTCGTAAAACTTGCTCCCGTTATCGTCTGGCGGGTTGTGGCTGGCGGTCATGTTCAGCCCGCCGTGGGCTCGCAGGAACCGGATGGTGAATGATAGTTCTGGGGTTGGGACATACTTCGGGCTCTCGGGCGGAAGGATGTGGGGGTGGATACCATTGGCAGCGTAAACCCCGGCAGCGTACTGGCAGAACTCCCGACTGGAGAGGTGAAGAACGGGGTTCGGTAGCTCGCGGGCGTACACTCCACGCCGATCCTCGAACTGTCGCACATCGTAGGCGAGCACAACGTGAAGGGGGTTGACCCCGGGAAATCGCTGTCGAAGGTACTCGCAATGCCCCTGGACACTGGCCCCGAGAGTCCACAGGTTCATCCGGTTCGGACCGATCCCGACCGCCCCCCGCCGACCCCCCGTTCCAAACGGCATCACCTGGTAGAACGAATCGACCAGCACCGACCACTTGCCGTCATGCACGAGTCGTTCAAGTTGAGGCCGATACGCCACGAAGTCCGGATGGGTGAGCCAGGTGGACAGCTTGGCAAACGCCTTCTCCTTGAGGACGGGGTCGGCGTCGATCGTGTCGAACCCGGTGCGGATCTGGGGTAGGAGGTCCATGTCGCGTTTCCCCTTGAGCCGCTCCGCGTTGACTTCGTCGGTCGTCTTCAGGCTCTTCTGAACCTGCCTGCCGCCAGAGCGGAACATGAGCCAGGAGTTGTTGGACTTCGGGTCGCGGTGAATCGTGGCCACAGTTCGCCCCTCAACTCGGGCGACACTGGCCAACAGGGCAGCGACGCGGGTGCAGTTTTGTCACAGCAAGTCTGCTCAGAAAGCAAAAGGGGTTGCGGCTGGTTTGCCGCAACCCCTTATCCTGCTTCGTGTGCCGGAGACAGGACTTGAACCTGCACGGGATTGCTCCCGCCAGCCCCTCAAGCTGGTGCGTCTGCCAATTCCGCCACTCCGGCTGGTTTTGTTAATTATGGTGACCCCGACGGACTAATCAAGACCCTTTCGGGATGGGTTCACTCCCAGTCGATTTCAGGCGATGAACTCATCAGCGGGCACAGCGGGTGGGCTGTCGAATCGGGCGTGAGTGGGTGTCTCGCCGATCATGCGTAAAACGCAGCGGCAGCAAAACTGACACTCTCGTACCCGTCTGGGGCGACGTATTGTTGGTAGTGGAGGACACGCCCGACTCGGGGGCGGATCGCTTCGAGTGTGAGGTAGGTCGGCGGGAACCCACAAATCCGGCGACGGTCACCTTCGGCCGCGATCACGCCGAAGTACCCGGCCGGGTCGGCCTGCTCCACCTGCCCCAGAATCGCCTCGTCTTGCCGACGGCTTTCGTCGAGCCAGGGACCAGCAGCACGTTCCTTGTCCCGAAACTTCGGCCCAATGTGGGCCAGGTCGCCGCTGATCAGATAGCAGACCGGTTCAGGACAAGCGGCCTCCGCTCGACGCAACGCGGCCACCATCCCGGCAATGTCGCTGGTCTCGGCTGGAGCCGTTCCATCCTCCACACAGTGCCCGAAGGAGCCAACCAGGAGCGGCACGATCCGGAACGGCCGACGGTCCTCAAGGAGATACTGGAGGATGACAACTTCCAACTCGATCGAGTGTTCCGGGAAATGGGCCAGAGGGTCGTCGAAGAGTCCGTTCCCGTACTCGCCTTCCAGACGGTCCACGTAGGTCTGGTCAGTCTCAACCACCCCCAGCGGGGTCTC
Source organism: Gemmataceae bacterium (assembly GCA_003136315.1). GTDB lineage: Bacteria > Planctomycetota > Planctomycetia > Gemmatales > Gemmataceae > Urbifossiella. The sequence goes on from PLDW01000297.1 coordinate 3,139, forward strand.
GAAATGCTGCCGGGTCAGCGTGAACCGGTGGGCGGAGTAGTGAGAGGTGGCCACAATCACGAACACACGAGCGTCGGTCTGCTCGATCAACTCCTTGAACCCCCAACCATAGGTCACCTTCCCCCGGCCGTAATCCATGTGGGGGAGTAACGCTGCCCGGAGCCGCCCGTGGGGTGACCCCTTTGCCCCATCCGGGGTCGGGAGACCTGGGCCGCCTGTTGCCGTAAACAGTTCGCGAAGTTGTCCGCGAAGGGTGGCTGGGTTGGCGTCGTAACAGCCGATGCAGACAGGTGGACGAATCGGAGCACGAATCCGGGCCTCAAACCGCGGCGAAGCCAGGAGGAGGGCCTCGTCGAGCAGGGTGACGAGGTTCGTGATGGTATCGAGCGGGACGAGAAGGCCACGAGTCAGTCGCATCAGATCGGCCTGCACCTCGAGAAGTGTCCTGTGGCCATCGAGACGGCGGGCGATCTCCCACCCGAACTGTGCAAGCCCGATTGGCCGTCCCACTCGGTGCGGATCATGCAACACCACCCCGCCGTTGGCCAACTGAGTGGACAGGGTACGTCGGAGGCTGGGTCGACTGGTCGAGCTGGCGGTCTCAGGGGAAGTCTGCATGGGAGGATTTTCGGCCATTTGGCAAGCGTGGTCAACCCCTGACAATCTGCTGTCCACTGAATTTTGACATTCCCGGTGTGCTGACCTACAGTTTCGGCACTTCCCTTGAGTTATCAGGGCTTTTCCCGGTCTGGAGGTTTTCCCCATGCCTGGCCCGCCACCCGACTTCGATCTTGCCTGTGCTGTTGCCCTGGGTTTCGTTGAACACCCCCGCCTGGTGGTCAACTTGCACCAACTCACTCTCCTCGATCAACGTGGCCAGCCTGCCGCGACGTACCGCGACTGGCTCTCCCAACTGGACAAGCTCCACATTGTCGTCCGGGAGTTCCTCACAGCCAAGACCAGCGCCCAACAGGCGACGGCTCAGTCGACCGGGTTCGGTTCCGCCGGGTGGGGCATGGCCGCTGCGGCAAGAACTCGTGACGGGGCGAACTCCAAGGCCATCAGCCTCAAAGCCGAGGCCCGCCAACACCTGGCCGAGCGGGGAGTCTTCGTCCGGGCCAAGGGTCTCGGGTTGAGGGTGAATCTGTAAACTCCTCAGAGGGTTTGGGTTCCGTCGCGGCGCCACCAGAGACTCTGGTATTAATACGATTCATCTCATAAATGAATATACTCTCGTAGTACAAATTGCACCGAGATATATGCAGATTAGATGGTAATAAGATAACCTTGGTGTTGTCTGGTGGTACTGACTTCCGACTTGAGGCCGAATATGTCCCCGCCTGCCACCGGATGTCTCACCCTGGAAGCGTTCCAGCAGATCGCAGACCAGTCCACCGATGCAGACGATGTCCGTCGGTGGGCGTCCCATCTGGCCGGCTGTCCCGGATGCATCACGACCACCCGGGCGCTTCGCGCTGAGGCAGTGGTGGTCCAGGCAGTGACCGACCGACTTGGCCCCTGGGAACCGCTCCTGGCGGCTGTCCGGGCTGCCCTCGGGATGGCCGACCTCACGCCCTCCAACGCCACACCCCTGCCGCCGCGTTCTGGTGTGGTCGACACTTATCTCACACTGGATCGGGTTCTCTCGAAGCAATCTGCCTCTGGCGCGGTGGTGTCGCCTCTTGAACGCACTCGTATTGAGGGAGCAGTACGACCGCCTTCAGGGGTCGTATTGACCACCAGTCATCTGGCGCGGCAAGAGCTCGTCATCCGTGAGAAGGCCGCCGAATCGTCACCCCAGGCTCCCCTCACAGCCACGACACCTCTCCGAGGGGCAATTGCGCGTCCCGCCACATCAACGCCATCCGGAGGGTCAGCACCACCAGCACCAGACGGACTCGGCCGCATCGGATCGTACCGTGTGCTGAAGCAGCTTGGGGCAGGGGCAGTCGGAGTGGTTTATCTGGCCGAGGACATCCATCTGAAGCGAATGGTCGCCCTGAAGCTGATGCGGGGAGAGGATGTTGAGGACGAGATGTCCCGCCAGCGGTTCCTGCGGGAGGGCCGGTCGGTGGCGGCACTGGAACACGAGAATATTGTCACCGTGTATCAGGTTGGCGAAGCGGATGGGGTTCCGTTCCTCGCGATGCAATACCTTCAGGGCGAGACTCTGGACGACCGCCTGAAGCGAGATCGACAGATTCCGGTCGTCGAAGTTGTGCGAATCGCAAAAGAAATCGCGGCAGGACTCGCTGCGGCCCACGACCAGGGATTGATCCACCGCGATATCAAGCCAGCGAATATCTGGTTGGAGGCTGGCAGGGGGCGGGTCAAGATTCTCGACTTCGGCCTTGCCCGCGCTGCCACCGACGACACCCACCTGACGCAGACCGGAATGGTGGTGGGCACCCCGGCCTACATGTCACCGGAGCAAGGTCGGGGTGCTCGGGTGGACCACCGGACCGACCTGTACAGCCTCGGCTGTGTGATTTACGCGATGTGTGCAGGGGTTCCGCCGTTCCAGGCCCAAGATACCATGTCGATGCTGGTTGCACTGGCGACCGACAGCCCCCGGCCGCTGACCGCGCACAACCCAAATGTCCCTCCTCCACTGGTTGGCCTGGTGAATCGCTTGTTGGTGAAACACCCCGATGCCCGACTGCCGTCGGCCCACGAGGCCCTGATCGTCCTGGAGACGATCGAGAGAATCCTCCCCCGGCTGATGCACGAACTGACACCGCAGGGGTGGGCAGACCCCTCCGCTGGTCGGGAGAGTGGGAACGGATTTGTGCAGGTCATCCTCTGGGCGCTACTGCTGGCGGGGGTGGTGACGATCGGAGGATATCTCCTCGCACCAGCGACGTTTGCACAGGTTATTGAGCAGGTCAAGTCGGTCGGACGAGGTCGATGATCAAGCGGGTGAGTGGGATACCAGGACGGGTGCTCCTGGGCTGAAGATGCCCATTATCAACAGGAATCATTGACCGACAATTCGATAGCAATCACATTCGGAAATCCCAGTTGGCAACCCGTTGGAGGAACGGTGTGACTTCCTCTCGTACAGGAACCCGCAGAGGCTGTCACATTCCAGAAGCAAACATCGGTCTAACGGGAGGGCGAGGCTCCTGCCGAGCGTGAGAGAAGTGCAGCTCAGCAGGTGCCTCGCCCTCCCATATATACGTCTAATCGTCATTCCGTAGATGCGACAGCCTCAGCGCGTTCCTGTAGGGGATCGTCAACGCACCTGCACACCCATGCTCCCTACCCCTGCAAAATGGGGATCGGTAATGCCGGGAGCCGGGGGGTCTTCTCCTCTATCCCCTCCGTAGTCTTTACGTCCTACCTCTTGCCTGTAAGATTCCCGACAGCCCCTTCGTCCGCTGGCCCGGCTGCGATCCGAGGGGAGCCGACCACACGCACCCTCTCCGGGAGAATCCCGCTCCATGTCCACACCCCACTCGGTCACCCGACTCCTCGGGCTCGGCTTGACCCCCGGTAAACTTCGGGGGCTCCAACGGATCTGTAACCCGAATGGGACGCTGACGATGGTCGCCACCGACCAGAACAGCTCGATGATCTCGATGATGAAGAAGGCGACCGGCAAGGAGCCGACCTATGCCGAAATCGCGGACGCCAAGGTGATGCTGTCCCGGGCACTCTCGCCGCACTGTTCCGGGCTACTTGTCGACGGGTATTATGGGTACTGGAGCACAGTGGCTGCGCACGCCGTCCCCGCTGGGACAGGGCTGCTCATCCGGGTCGAGAAATCCGGGGCTCCGAAGAACAAGGCGGGAGCCCCCTGCGGAGAACTCGAACAGGGTTGGGGAGTCGGGAAGATCAAACGGTGCGGGGCTGACGCGGTCAAACTGCTGGCCCAGTTCGAGCCGGGAGAGCCGGACTCGGCCGAGCACAACTTCGAGTTCACTCGCCAGATCTACGAAGCCTGCATCGAGCACGACATCCTGTTTTTGTTGGAGCCGATCCACTTCCCCTACAACGGCGAAACCGACTCCAGCCCCAGCAAGCTTGCCCGGAAAGCAGACACGGTCATCGAGTCGGCCAAGTATTTGAGCCGTTATTGCGATATCTATAAGGCCGAGTTCCCCGGCACGTTCGGCCACGAGACCGATGCCCAACTCGTCGACAACCTCAAGAAGCTCAACGATGTGTGTGTGAAACCGTGGGTTCTCCTCAGCGCTGGCGTGGATTACGGGGATTACAAGAAGCAGGTCGAGATGGCGATGAAGGCCGGGGCGAGCGGGATTCTCGGCGGGCGAGCCTTCTGGAAGGAGTTCTTCACCTACGCGAGCCCGGCCGAGCGACAGACCTTCGCCGAGAAAGAATGCGTCCGGCGGGTGAAGGAAACCGATGCGACCGTGCAGACCGGAACGCCGTGGTTCGCGAAGTACGGACTGACACCGGACGACCTGCACGGATTGCGAGCGGCCGAAGGCTGGCACGCACGATACGGCGGAGGAACTGCAGTGGCTGCTGGCCCCGGGAAGATCGACCCGAACGCGGTCTATTGAACGAGCCACACTTGAGGGGGATGGACAGGCTTGAGCGAACGGCAGGAGAAAGTTGTCCCACCCTTGGGATTTGCCCACGCCGGGCCGCCCCTGCCCACTTGATAGGGGCCGACTTCCTTGGCGGCCCGGCAGTCCTTGACAGATGATCTACCTCGACCTGCCGCACGGTCTGATTACTTTGCCGGGTCATCCAGCATCACCTTTTTTGCTGGAGTCAGGTGGGCGGGATCGAGTTTTCCAACCGACCAAAGAAGCCCACGGGTCACGAGGGCGAGATACCGGTCATCGGCGACGGTGTCGTTGTTGTGTCCGAGGGTCGTGGCGAACACCTTCGTTTTTCCGTTGTAGGTGTTCGTCCATGCAACCACGTGCTCCTCAACTCTCTCCTTCCCATCCTTCGTCTTGAACACTTGCTTCCCACGGGCGAGGGGCTGTGCGGTCTCCAGAAGCTTGCCGGCGGAATTGTTGTACAGCTCTTCGTTGATCGTCTTCCAGCCCGACAGACCCTTGGTAATCGGGCTCTCCTGATCGACATAGTTGATCTCGATCGGGGCCTGGGGTCCGTGCCCGGTACTGGCGAGTCCAGTGAACTCGAACCACGGGGTCTTCTTCGGAAAGCCCTCGGTCCGGTAGCAGTGCATCCCGCAGTGGACGATCACGCCGGGGAGCCCGTCCCGGTGTGGCTTGAGAATTCGGTCGACCACTTCAATATCCTTCACATCCGACGAGCATTCATCGTGGAGGACGACATCGAAGCCCTTGGCCCAGTCGTCTTTTGCGTAGATCGGGTTGAGGTGTTTGGTGCCCGTGTCCGGGTCATACGAAACGGCCCACTGGACGTTGGCTCGTGCGGAAATTCCCTTCATGAGCAGGTCTTGCTGCTTCTTGTAATCGTGGCAGCAACCGCCGATGACGAGGAGGGCACGCACAGGTGCCGTGTCGTCAACAGCGGGGCTCGTTCCCACGAGGCCGATCAGGGCGGCGGTGAGCGCGGCGAGGGTCACCGCCGGGCGGGGTCGGAAAGAGGATGGGGTCATTGCGAGGCTCCGTCGCCGGTGGCCGGCGGGTGAGGAAAGGGATGGCCGCCCGCGGGGCGGTTCGCGGCATTATCCGTACAGACGCCCCCGGCTGCCACCCCCCGATTTCACAACGGGTCGGGTGGGGTTTCCGAATCTGTGGCTTCCGGGTAGTGTGTAAGACCCTCCCTCCCGTGCGGGTATCTTCAGATCCCGCCACTCCCATCCCATCCGCCCGTTGAGGGGCCGCTGTGCTCACGACTTCTCCAACCTTCGACCACCTGTACCGGCTGTTCCCCGGGTCCGACGACCGCCCAGCGGCTGCGGTGGTGGAGGGCGATGAGGTTCCGGCCCCCTACCACGGGCTCCTCGTCCACACTCACCACATGACTGTGACCGTGGAAGAGTTTTACGACCGCCCGGTCGATGTGCAGGTTCTGGCCTGTCGACGCTACGGGAACGAGTACGCACGGAAGATCTTGCTAGCCCTGCGCGGGAGTGGGGAGGTTGTGCAGTTTGGACTGGTGCGGATCGATCTGGGGGTCTGCCCGACGGCAGTCCGGGACGCGATCATTGAGGGGAAGACCCCCCTCGGGCGGGTGCTGATCCAGCACGACATGCTCCGCCGGATCGAGCCGACAGCGTACTTGCGGGTTCGGCTCAGTTCTGTGATGGCCGGGTGGTTCGGATCGACCCCAGGGACCGAAACCTACGGCCGGCTCGGCGTGATCTACACCGGCGAGAGGCCTGTGGTGGAAGTGCTGGAGGTTCTCGCACCGGTCGGGGGAGGAGCACAGAATGAATAATCAACGTCCCCGGGGGAAAGCTAAATCGGCGTAAGTGGTGCGGTATAGAATCATTTGTGCCCTCCTCGCCCGACGAGTGGGGAGTCCTGTGATGCGTACCCGCTGGTCAGCCGACACCGTTTTTACGCAGCAGATCCTGACTGTCGAGCAGCAGGAGTGATTCGTCTGTGGTCACGATTTAACCATCTGCGACCATCGTTAACACCATATCTTCACCTTGAACGGGCCGCTAGTGATCAGTTGCGGACCTCCACTGCGGCCACCTCGCCCTTCACGGTCGCGAAGTCGGTTTGAGCCGCTGCCATTTTGCTCGTGCCGGCCAACAGTGTGGCAGTGAGAATAACCCCACACGCGGATCGAAACCAAACGGAAATCATAATAATATCAGATTAATACTGTATTATTGTATAATCATCTATTCGACACTGTCGAGGTCGCCCAACCTCGGGGCATCACCACAGCCGGCGACCCCCCGCGAGCAACAGGAACGGGCGGCGACCCAATGACCGCAGCAGTGGCGATCAGCAGGCCACCGAGTACGACACGAACGGTGAACGAAATCAGATTTCGAGTCACTGGAGTAATACTAACTATTTCCAGATATTATCGCATCACCAATACGTATCAATAGGCCAATCGTGCATTGGCTCGGATTTTTTTAGCCGGTCTCCGCAATACTATTTTGAGTTTACACACGTCGTTACATATCAGTGACACCTCGGACAGGTTTGCGCATCACCAGCCCTCCCCGCCCATCCGATCAAGCCATGCCCTCCGGCAGGCAACCTCAGCCCGCACACTTCCCACTGAACTGTCTGACGCCACCGGCGTTCCCGTTCCCCCTTCGGCTGAGCTTCGATGCCGACTCGACGGTGACGACGCGGACATTGTGAGGAGAAATCCGTATGGAGGTTTCGCGAGTGGTTGAGAAAGTAGAGCCGGTGACCGTTGCCGAACTGATCGCAGCGGGGATCGACCCGGGCGCGGTGGCCCGCCTCCCGATCCGAGAGGTCGAGCTGCGAGGACCGTGCTGGCGATTCCAGGACATTCAGGACTGGCTGGAATTCGAGGCCGCACGATCGTGTATCGAGTGACGAATCGGTTTCGACGTTGACGACGGTGACGATGGTGGGGATGATTGCCAGATCGGGTCGAAATGGCGACCAGACCGGTGAGGATTCGCCACCCCTTCGCCCCGAGATCGGCCCAAGCCGAACAACCCCCCTCCATCACCGGTTGCGAAAGCCCTGTTATGGCCGCCCAAACGCACAGTCCGGAACCGACTCCCATCCTTCCGGAACATCACCTCCATTTCGCCACTGCCGCCGCAGTGTTCTTCGCCACCATCGCCCGCATTCACGCCGAGCAATCGAGGCAGCGAGTCCTTCGGCACCTCGAACGTGCCCGCGGCCACCTGAAGGTGGCAGAAACTCAGTCGGTTCCCCGGGTGGCGTGACGGTATCCTGCGGAGTGCGCGTCTATCGTATGCAAACAGTTTGAAACGGGTCAGGAAATGCCTTCAGGGGGTGGAACTCACCCCCATCGATCGAGTAGACTCATCTCAACGCCACGACGTTTGACCCGCCCCGGCCCGCCGTCACGGGCTCCGTTCCCAAATACCGACTGATCCGCGGAGGGCCACTGGCCCATGAGATACGTCGCTCTCGCGTTCACGCTCCTGATTGCCCCATCCGTCAGCCAGGCTGCCGATCCGGTCGAGTTTAATCGTGACATCCGGCCAATCCTGGCGGATGCGTGCTTCCATTGCCACGGGCTGGATGCCAAGGCCCGCAAAGCCAAACTCCGGCTGGATGTTCCCGAAGGTGCGTTTGCCAAACGAGACGGTGGCGCAGCGATCACCCCCGGTGACCCGAACGGGAGCGAGGTCCATACCCGGATCATGTCCGACGATCCGGACACCGTGATGCCGCCCCCAAGGTCGAACAAGAAACTCACTCCCGCCCAGAAAGAGACGATCCGGCGGTGGATTGCCGAAGGGGCCAAGTACCAGAAGCACTGGTCGTTCGAGGCGGTGAAAAGACCTGCCGTTCCGAAGATCGCGGCGGCCCGCACCCCGATCGATGCGTTTCTCCTGACCCGACTCGGAGCGGAGGGGCTCACCCCCCGCCCGGAAGCCAATCGCGAAACGCTCATCCGCCGGGTCTCCTTCGCGCTCTCCGGCCTCCCGCCAAGCATCCAGGAGGTCGATCGCTTCCTGGCTGACAAATCGCCCGCGGCCTACGAGGCAATGGTCGATCGGTATCTCGTATCCCCTCGTTATGGCGAGGAGATGGCCCGGCACTGGCTCGATGTGGCGCGCTACGGGGACACCCACGGCCTGCACCTCGACAACGAGAGGCTCACCTGGGCGTACCGCGACTGGGTGGTGCAGGCGTTCAACACGAACAAGCCATTCGACCGCTTTACGATCGAGCAACTCGCTGGCGATCTCCTCCCCAACCCGACCCCGGACCAACTGGCAGCCACCGGGTTCAATCGGTGCAATGTGACAACCGGTGAAGGGGGATCGATCGATGCCGAGTGGGTCTATCGCAATGCCGTCGACCGGACCTCGACCGTTGCGCAGGCGTGGCTTGGTCTGACAGCCGGGTGCGCGGTCTGCCACGACCATAAATTCGACCCGCTGTCGATCAAAGAATACTATTCGCTCTATGCCTTCTTCCTGAGCGCGGCCGACCCTGCACTTGACTCAAACGTGAGAGCCCCCGGTCCTTCTGTCAAACTTCCGACTCCGGCTCAGCAGCAGGCTCTGGAAGGTGCCATCCGGGCTGAAGCGGATGCCCGCAAGCGGCTCGACGAAGCCGCAGCCAGGGCCGCGTATACCGATCCGGCAGAGGCCACCCCGGCACCGACCAGGCGATCCGTCCGGGATGTCCTGTTCGACGATGCTTTCCCCCAGGGGGCCAGTTCCCACAACACCACACGGAATGCGGCCGACTGGGTGACCGATCCGCCATTCGGTGCAAAATCCGGTCGGCGGGTCTTGCGGCAATCGAACTCGTTCTTTCACGAGGACGCGATCCAGTATCGGGGTCGGCCAATCCTCGTGCCAGCCGAAGGGGTCTTCGAGGCCTGGGTCCGGCTTGACCCCCTCCGTCCGCCTCTGGCCATCACAGTGCAACTGGGTGGAGGCCGCAAGATTCGGTGGGGGCTGGAGCCACCGGGCGAGCCGCCCCCGGGGGCCGGGGGACTTGGCGAACGCAAGGGACCACTTCCCGCGCCCGGGGGGTGGGTCAAGCTGGACATCTCCACGGCAGACCTGGGACTGAAGAGCGGCCAGACGGTGTCTTCGCTGACCCTTCAGGAATACGGTGGGGTGGTGTGCTGGGATGCGGTCGCTCTCACGGGATCGACCGACCCGGCGACCGACCCACTCGAATCCTTCCAGGTGTGGTGGAAGCGACTCGGCGGGAAAGCGCCGGCCGAGCTTCCGCCGAGCCTCCGTCCGACCGCCATCGCCGGGCCGGACAAGAAACCCGCGGCCGACATGGTCGCCAAGTTGCGAGCGTTTTATCTGGCCAATATTGTCCGCTCAGGGGAAGGTGAGCTTGCTACCCGCAAGACGGAGTGGGAGCGAGCACGCGCTGACCGAGAAGCCGCTGAGGATGCCATCCCTGGATCGATGGTGTTCAAAGATCTCGGCACTCCTCGCGAAGCGTTTATCATGCTCCGCGGACAGTACGACAAGCCAGGGGAGAAGGTGGTTCCCGGGGTGCCAGCAATACTACCACCGCTCAAGCTAGCGAAACCGGCCGCTCGGCCAACGCGACTCGACCTGGCCAACTGGCTGGTGGCAGCCGAGAACCCCCTCACCGCCAGGGTCGCGGTCAACCGACTGTGGCAACAACTGTTTGGTGTCGGGCTAGTGAAGACCAGCGCGGACTTCGGGTCGCAAGGAGATCCTCCCAGCCATCCGGAACTCCTCGACTGGCTCGCGGCGGAATTTGTCCGACCGGGCGAACCGGCCAAGGACCAAACGGCCGCGGGTTGGGACGTGAAACGGATTGTGAAACTCATCGTGATGTCGGATGCATTCCGCCGGGATTCGCGGCTGACGCCGGAGCTATTGGCGAAAGATCCCGCCAACCGGCTCCTCGCCCGCGGGCCGCGATTCCGGTTGGATGCCGAGCAACTCCGGGATAACGCCCTATTCGTGAGCGGTCTTTTGAACACCACGGTTGGTGGCAGGGGAGTGATGCCCTACCAGCCAGCGAACATCTGGGAGCCGGTCGGCTATGCGGACAGCAACACCCGGTATTACCTCCAGGATCACGGTGGAGCACTCTACCGACGCAGTTTGTATGTCTTCATCAAGCGAACGGCTCCGCACCCGTTCCTCACGAATTTTGATGCCCCCAATCGGGAACAACTGTGTACAGTTCGGGACCGAACGAACACCCCGCTCCAGGCCCTCCAACTGATGAATGATGTCCAGCACTTCGAGGCGGCCCGTGTACTCGCCGAACGAGTGCTCTCCGAGGGTGGCAAGACGACAACGGAGAGGGTGACGTTCCTGTACCGGACCGTACTTGCCCGGCGGCCAGATGCAGACGAGGTGCGGATCGTGTCGGCCGCGTTTCAGAAGCAGTGGGACTTGTACAAGGCCGATCCGAGCGCGGCCAAGAAAGTCGTCCATGCGGGAGAGTCGACACCGAAGGCCCTCGCAGCGGATGACGTAACCGCCGCCTGGACCATGATCGCCAATCTGATTCTGAACCTGGACGAAACGATTATGCGTAATTAGCGGTCGCCTACTGGCAGTGAGCGAAGAGGCCGTCAGCGATTCGTTTTGGCAAGTGGGGATCTCCCTGGAGCGGATGGGATTGTCTCACCTCCCCCCGTGAAGTGAGGTCGGGCCGGTGGGTGAGCCATTGGGCGAGCGGCAGATTAAGGAGTTGTCCAGAAACGACACCGTGAAGTACGGTGGCACGGGCATCCTGCCCGTGTCGGCCCAGCATGGCCA
>PLDW01000486.1 GCA_003136315.1 Gemmataceae bacterium
GAGCGGTACAAGTACTGCAATGGGGTTGGCACTCAAACGGACCCGGTCTGGGCAGCCAGCCCCTGGTACTCTCCGAACAGCACGATGGCGATTCCTGCCTTTGGTTACACCACCGCGAGCAATTCCCCGGTTGTGAGTGGTCTCACTTTCCCCAGCCGCGGGATGAATCTGTCCGGTTTCTACCCGGATCTGGGTGAGTACGGCAGCCCACCCGCTGGCCCGCAGCCGTTCCAGACCGCTCCCGCGGCGACGGCCTGCAACGCTTACGTTACCCAGGGTGCCCATACCGGGGTCATGTTGGCCGGGCTTGGTGATGGGAGCGTGCGTGGCGTGCGGTCCTCCCTGTCCCTGCTGAGCTGGATCGAGGCTTGCTATCCGTCGGATGGTAACGTCCTGGGAAGCGACTGGACCTCGTGATTGCTGGTCTGTGTGTCGCTGTGGGCTCTCCAACGAGTCAATCCAGAAGTTGATGCGGTCGGGTGTTCACCCTGCCACATCAACTTCTTGGCATTTCGGTCAGAGTCGGTGACTCTTCGTGGTCGTGGGAGCCACCTGCCCGACCACGAGTTCTCCCACTAAAATCCCCGGTCGGTGTCTTCGTCCGTCACCAGGGCTCATGGCTGCATGACCATCCCCGATTGGCAACTCCCGCCAGGTGTCGACCGCGGCCTCTGGGATTACCTCCATTCCGGCGAGATGGTTCGCGGGTACGACGACCAGATGGCCGCCTCGGCACTCGCGCGGGCCGATGTGGCGTTCTGCGAGAACACGTTCCCAACCCCCGGGCGGTTGCTCGACCTTGGTTGCGGCACCGGTCGGTTGTGTGTCCATTTCGCTGCACGGGGGTATGAGTGCGTCGGGGTCGACCTGTCCGACGAGATGCTTGTAAAAGCCGAGGAAAACGCCAGGGCTGCCGGTGTGCGGGTGGAATGGCGGAAAGCCAATCTCGTGGCTCTTGGCGATCTCCCAGAAGGATCGTTCAACTACGCTGCGTGCCTGTTCAGCACACTCGGGATGGTTCGCAGCGCAGAGAACCGGGCGAAGGTGATGGCGAACGTCTTTCGGGTGCTGCGGCCTGGGGGGCGGTTCGTACTGCATGTCCACAACCGGGGATTCCGCGGGCTGGGGCTGGGGCGGGTTCTGGTCCACGGGTGGCGGGGGCTGTTGCGTCGGGCAGACGCAGGCGATATCTCAATGCCGCAGGCGTACGGCGGTGCCCCGCTGACACTCCACCACTTCTCCCGGCGGGAGGCTGTGAGGCTTCTGTCAGCGGCCAGGTTTGCGATTCCCGAGGTGCAGGGTCTGGGAATCCGTGGCGAACCCCGACGCCTACCCTGGCGGGTCTACGGCTATCTGCTCGTTGGAGAACGGGCGGTGTGAGGACCAATCGAGCGGAGGTGCCGATGTGATTTTCCGGGCAGCGATGGCACGGGATGTGGCGACCTACGTCGCGTTCGCGGTAACCGCCCAGGCGTGGCTCCGCGAGCGTGGGCTGGAGCAGTACGTCCCGGCTGCCCATCCGGCTGCCTCCGAGACGATCGCCACGAGGGTTGCGGCGGGGTCGCTGATTGTGGTCGAATCCGACGGCAAGCCTGCCGGGTTCTTCAGCCTGGAAGAGACGCCCTCCCAGTGGTGGTCACCGGACCAGGTGCAAGCGCTCTATCTCGCCGGAATGGTGGTCGGATCCCGGTTCCGCGGCCAGGCCGTGGGCAGCGCGATCATCGCCTGGTGTATCGATCAGGCCAGAAGTCGGGGTTGTCGGGCAGTGCGGCTCGACTGCCACGCCGGGAACCCGTGGTTGTGCCGATACTACGAGGGGCACGGGTTCGTGTTGCAAGGTCGACTAGAGCAGCACCCGGGTTATCTCGGGTGCCTGTACGAGCGACTCATTTGAGCCCGCGCGACACAACGTCCTGAGTTGAGATCGGCAAGGCCCTGGGCTCACTTGCTTCGACTCTCACGGAGGTGGAGAGCTCGTTTGCAGACTCGTCGCCTCGGGCTGGCTGGTCGCCGGTGGTCGACCGGACGATTGTGACGGGTGCCCACGCCCTTTCCACCCGACTGGCCTCCCGACTGCCGCGCGGTAGGCCGCGAACCACTGGATACCCAGGAGGATCAGCACTCCGATCGGGTGAAGCAACGCCCCCAGCCACGACTGCCGAAACCTTCCGGCCACACAGATCCGAATCCCAATCGCAAGGACACAGGCGGCGAGGCCAATGGACTCGGTGCCGCAGGCCCGCGGGGTGGATTCCAGGGACGTGATCGCAACGATCAGAAACGGGAGGATTTGCCCGCAAAAAAGGATAAGCGTCCAGAAGCCGATCTGAGTCGTGGCGGCCATCCCCTCCCGGGCGTTCTTCACGAGCCCGAACCACACGTCTCGCGCGGACCGATACATGCGACACGTAGCCAGATCCGTGGCGTCAGCGATATCGGTGTGGAACCCGGCCCGGCGGTAAGCACGCGGGAGGGTGAGCCCATCGTGGAGGGACGATCGGACCGCCCCGTGTCCGCCAACCCCATCGTAGGCAGTGCGAGTTGTCAGGAACCATTGCCCACAGCCAACCCCAAACCCGACCATGCGGGTCCAGCGCATCCCGATCATGGGCAGGTAGCCCATCAGGAGCCACTGGATGAGTGGAATGACGAGCTTCTCCAGAAGCGTTCCTGTCTCCTGGCGCGGAAATCCACTCACCAGATCGGCCCCGGACTGTTCCCGAAAGGCCGCCATTCGCACCAGGGCGTCGGGAGTGAGGCGGACATCAGCATCCAGGAACGTGAGAACTGGGAATCGTGCGTGTGTGGCCAGCACAAAGCAAGCGTGTTGCTTCCCACACCAGCCGTCTGGAAGTGGTGGCGCGGTTTCGAGCCGCACTCGGGGATCAGTGGAGGCGATGGTGCGGACGATATCGGCTGTGTTGTCGCCGGAATGATCATCCAGAACCACGACCTCCAGTTCGACCCCGCGCGAGGCAAGGACCGACACGAGGCACGCCCGGATCGAGTCCTCCTCGTTCCGGGCGGGAATCAGGACGGAGATGGGCATCAGTCGGGTGGGGTCTTCGAGACACGACGCTCCCCCAAGAGGAGGAGCCCGAAAGAGGAACCCGTTCCAGAGAGAGAGGATCGCGGGAACAATCGCACAGATGAGAGCGATCCAGGCCAGGAGTTCGAGAATCACTCGCGGTTCTCCCGGGGAGGGGATGGCTCGGTGGTGTGAGATGGGTCGAATCGTTGACCCCGGGTCCACGCCCTGAGCCGTCGCCACAGATCGTATACGCCACCTATACCCGTCTTCCCCGACACGATCGCGGTGAACTCCGCAGGGTCGCGCGTCATCGTCTCCATGTTGAGCGCATCCAGCGTTCGGGTCAGTGCGTCCTCAATGCGATGCGTCCATTCCTTGCCGCCCAGTCCCGGGTGATCAGCGATCCTCAACGGTTCGCCGAATCGGACCAGGGCCTCGGGCTTGCGTTGATCCCAGAAAGCGTATTCCAGGGCGAGCGGAACGATCCACCCACGGCCCAACCGCGCGGCCAGATGGCCGACCCCGGACCGGAGGTTGAGCGGTCGTTCCCGAACGTCCGCGAACCGCCCTTGAGCCGTCACCCAAAACAGCCGTCCGGGTTCGGAGAGGACTGCCTGTCCTGCCCGAAGGAACTCGGCGGCCCCCCGGAGACTCGTGGTATCAACTCCGATGAACCCGAGCCGACGGAAGAACCCGTACTGCTTGACAGCAACGGCGTCGATCGCAGCAAACTGATCACGATCAGCAAACTGGGTACTCAGCACGACCCCGATGAGTGGATCCCACCAGGCCGGGTGGTTCAGAACGATCAGCACGGGTTCGCTGGGGGGCGGAAATAGGTGGCTAGTGTTGGACACTCGCAGTGCGTGGAAGTGCTTGCGCACATATCGGACCGCATACTTTCGGAAGCCCCGCAAGAGCCACAGCCAGCGGCGGGGGAGTTCGACTCGGGGAGTAGCGCGGGTGTGTGTCAGTTGGGTTCGCTCGCCCTATTATCCACCGCCCCTTTGGGGCGGAATACCGCTGGATTCAGGCCCCAAAGGGGCCGTCAGACAGTAGCCCTGGGAACCCCTCACACTCCTACGGGTTCGAGCGTCACCGCCGTCTTTGGGGCGGCCCGATCCTGGTCGAGAGTGTCCGCGGCGATCCATCCGCCCATCAGCACCATCGGCATCCCCGGTCCCGGGTGGGCCGAGCCGCCGGCCAGATAGAGCCCCTTCACATCCGGGGATCGGTTCGCCGGTTTGAACGCCCCGGCCCACTTCCCGTGACTCGTCAGCCCGTAAATCGCCCCATTCAGCACCCGGTAACGGTCGTGGATATCCTGCGGGGTCAGCGCCGATTCGTATACGATTCTTTCTTCGATGTCCGGCATCTTCCCCGTCGTTTTCAGCTTGTCCAGAATCACCCGGCGATACTCCGGGAACAGCTTCGCCCAGTCGTGGTGTGGGCGGAGGTAGGGGGTGTGGACGAGGATGTACAGGGCTTCTCCACCGGGCGGGGCGGTCTCCGGTTCGGTGCGAGCCGTGGCTGCCAGGTAGCAGGTGGGGTCTGGAGCCGGTTCACCCTTGCGGTAAATGAAGTCAAACTCCTCCTCCGGGTCGCGGGAGAAGACGAAGTCGTGGTGCAGAAGATGCTCGTACGCGCGATTCAACCCGAGGTAGAGCACCACCCCGGAACAGGCCGGCTCGTATCCTCGCCGCCGCTCGAATCTCCGTGCAGTGCGTGGGGCCGTCTCATTCATCAGCTCGCGGTGGGTCCGCACGCTGTCGGCATTCGACACCACCGCGACCAACTCAACAACTTCACCCGATTCCGTCTCGATCCCGCGAATTGCCCTGCCGGTCGTATCCGTTAGCACCTGCCGAACGCCGCAGTCCGGGCGATATTCGACTCCGAGTTCCTCCCCGAGCCGAATGAGTGCATCCGGAACCGCCCGGATACCACCCCGGGGATACCACACCCCCTCACTGGTCTGCATGTGCGCGATTCCGCAGAGGACCGCCGGGGACTGCGCCGGGCTGGATCCGACGTACTGCGTGAAGTGGTCGAGCATCTGGGCGACACGAGGGTCGGGGTTGAACTTCCGCACCGTCGCAGCCACGGATCGCCCCATCCGCATTGCCAAGACATCGCGGAAGAGTTTGACCGAGAATCCGGCCTTCCAGTCGATCATGTCACCGATCCCGCCGACCGACCGCCAGAAGTAATGGTCGTTGGAGATCCGGTGGAGTCGCTTCGAGAGAGCCAGGAAATCGCGGTAGCCAGCGGCCGACTGAGTATCCGGAGCGTAGGCATCCAGTCTCGTGGCCATCTGTTCGATGTCTTGCACGAGATCTAACACCGACCCATCGGCGAAGAAGCACCGCCACTGGGGGTCGAGGCGGATCAGATCGAGGTACTCCTCCATCGGGCGACCGGCTTCGGTGAAGATCCGTCGGAGGATCGACGGGATGGTGAGGATGGTCGGACCCATGTCGAACCGGAACCCGGCTTCGGCGAGTCCCGCTGCCTTCCCGCCGAGCCACGGGCTCTTCTCAAACACGACGACCTTGTACCCCCGCGCAGCGAGGACGCACGCTGCGGCCAATCCGCCGAGTCCGCCTCCGATCACACCGATCCGGTCTCGTTCGTCGTGCATTGCGTCTCGCTCCCTGAGCCGGGCCGCCATCAGGCGGTTTCCATCATGTGAAGCAGGATTCCCAGGATTCGGCCGACATCCGAGATGAAATACTCGTCGAGATCGAGGGTCAGCAGCGTGTCCCGGAGTCGGAGGAACTTCCAATTGGTGCCGGTGGTTGAAGCCCCGAACACCTGGGTCACTGGTACACCCTTTTTGGTGTTGAAGAGCCACGCGGCTCGCATGGCCGCGATGCACTGACCAAGTCCTGTGATCACATCGTCGTTCTTGGCTTCGGCCACCGCCACCACTGGAGCGGTGACGATGTAGAGGCGGGGGCTCCGAGTAATCAGAAAGTCGCAGTACCCGTTTAGTCCAGCCGTGGCATCAACGTTGAACTCGACCCCGGAGAAGACCGCGTTCCCGTCCTGGCGTAGCCGTCTCAACTCCAGCAGGAGAGGCCCGATGATGAATTCGGACCGGGCCTTTTCGGTCATAATTCCCTGGGCGAGGGTCACTCCCCGTGCAAGTGTCTCCTGGAAATCCGGGCGAGGTGTAATCGGGGCAATCTCTGCGAACACCCGAAGCGTCTCAAGGGTCAACCCAAGTTGTGTCTCCACCTCCGGGAACGTAAAGTCTCGGTATGACATACCTGGTGCCTCGTGGTAAGTCTCTTTCCCCGCAGGGCGGTGATCAGTGGGCCATGCCTGATCCCATCCCGTTCAACGGGATTGCTCCGCAAAGCCGGGCCGCCACGGAGGGCGGCCCCTACCAATCCCGATGTAGGGGCCGCCCTCCGTGGCGGCCCGACGTGGGCAAGTCCCAAACACGGGTCAGCTTTCTTCTGCCCCTCGCTGACACACTGGGAGGTCACTACCCGATGTGTCCCACACATCATGCGGTCTCCACCATGTGTTGCAAAATGCCGAGAATCTGGCCCACATCGCGGACGTAATACTCACCCGAATCGAGCACCACCTGAGTGTCCTGGAGGCGAAGGAATTTCCAGTTCGTACCCGTTGTCGTCGCCCCATAGATCTGGTGGGCAGGGATTCCCTCTTGCACATTAAAGAGCCAGGCCGCGCGCATCGTGGCGATACACTGGCCCAGGCCGCTTTTCACATTGTCGTTCTTGGCCTCGGCCACCGCGATCACCGGAGCGGTGAGGATATACAGTCTTGGGCTCCGGGTGATCAGGAAATCGCAGTAGCCGTTGAGCCCGGCCGCCGGATCGACATTGAACTCAATCCCCGAGAAGATCGCGTGTCGGTTCCGGTCGAGGCGACGGAATTCCAGCAAGATCGGAGCGAGGATGAACTCGGATCGCGCCTTCTCGGTATCGATCCCCAGCCCAAGATTGACTCCTTCCTCAAGTCTGGAGAGGAACTCCGCCGAGATCGCCACTGCGGGGACATCGGCGAACAGCGTGGCAGCGGTGATTGACAGCCCCAGCCTTTTCTCGATTTCCGGGAACGTGAAATCGCGGTACGACACGGTGGGCACCTCCAAAAAAGGTCTTCCCACTTATTCTAGTCCGTCAGACGGTTGCCACCTCCGGAACCTCCCGGGCTCCGGGTTCACCCAGCCAGCCAACGTCCCGGCCAAAATCGGCGAGGAGCAGTCGCGACGTAATCCGGGCCGACTCGTAAATCACCGGGAGGCCGCTCCCCGGGTGCGTCCCACCGCCGACCAGATACACCCCGTCGAGATCCTCGAACCGGTTTCGCGGGCGGAAGTGTAGCATCTGGCTCAGGGTGTGGGCCAGATTGAATGTCGCCCCGCGGTAGACGTTGTATCCGCCCTCCCAATCGGCCGGGGTGACCACCTTCTCGAACCGGATGCGTCGTTCGAGCCCCGTGATCCCAACCTTCTCCAGTTGTTTCACCAGTCTGGCCCGGAATCGCGGGGCTGCGGTCGCCCAGTCAACATTCGGGTGGAGATGCGTCACCGGGGCGAGAACGTACAGCGTACTCATCCCTTTCGGGGCAAGGCCCGGGTCGGTGACTCCCGCATTCTGGACGTAGAACGAGGTGTCGTCGGTCAGGACGTGGCGGCCCTCGATATCTTCCAGGTTGGCCATGTAGTCGGCGGCGGTGGAGATGGTGTGATGGGGCAGCTCGTCGTAGCGGCCATCGATCCCCAGATACATCATGAATGTGGAGCAGGAGTACCGCTTCTTGGCAATCTTCCGATCCGTCCACTGCGACCGTAGATGATTCGGGACAAGCCTGGTCATGGCCTGGGCAAAGTCCGCATTAATCACGACTGCGTCGGCCCGGTACTCGCCCGCGTTGGTCCGTGCGCCAACCGCCCGACGACCATCGAAGAGGATTTCCGTCACCTCTTCGCCGAAGGCGAATTTCACCCCCAATTCAGCCGCGATCTGTGCCATCCGCTCGGACACAGCCGAGCACCCGCCGTAGGGGTGCCAGACGCCGAATTCGTACTCCAGGAACGACAGGATCGAGAACAGACTCGGACAGTTGAACGGGGACATCCCGAGGTATTTGGACTGGAATGTGAATGCCAATCGGATTCGGGGATCAGCGAAGTACCGGCCGAGTTCTCGATCAATGGAATTCCACGGGCGGAGAATCGGGAGGAGCTTGATCAGATCCCAGCTTAGCAGGTCTCGCCAGCCGAGGAACGGGCGTTCGAGGATCGGCCGGAAGCTGTCCATTTTGGCCCGGTTCTCGGCCAGATACCGGGTCAGGTTCGGGGCGTCGGCCGGAGCGAGGCGGGCAATTTGCTCGGCCATCCGGCCGACATCCGGCGTGCAGTCGAGTTGCCCACCGTCCCCGAAAACGAGCCGATACTGGGGATCGAGCCTGACCATCGGAACCTCGGCATGGAGATCCCGGCCGATGAGCTTGAAGATCCGTTCGAGGACACGCGGGTAGAGGAAGAAGGTCGGTCCGAGGTCGAAGCGGAACCCGTTCTGCTCGATCGCGCTGCATCGTCCGCCGGCACGCGGGAGCCGTTCCAGAACCTGCACCTCCAGACCGCCCCGCGCCAGTAACAGAGCCGCCGCAAGCCCCCCTGGACCGGCTCCAATAACGAGTACCTTGCGCGGCCGTGGTGATGCGGAAGCGGAAGAGGTATGAGAAGGGCCGTCGGCGGGGGCCAGCGAAATCATGAGCGCTACCGGTGACAGCGGGTGGACGCGCCGCCGATCATGGCCGACGTGCGTTACACCGATGGTAGGGCTCATGGTGCTGAGAATTCCACCCCAATAGCCAAACACATAGCCCCGCACCAGCGTCAGCCCAGGGCTCACGCCCTGGGCTACTGTCTGACGGCCCCATTCGGGGCCTGAAAACCCGCTGATTTCCGCCCCAATGGGGCGAAAATCGTGCACAACCTCACGCCCAATAGCTACAATCTCAATGGTCCGTTAGGGCCGAAATTCCCGGGTTTTCCGCCCCAACGGGGCGGTAGATAGCCCTGGTGCGTGATTCACACCCTGGTGTTCGTAGTCATGTCCCAATCCCTCGTAAACCTGCACATCCACATCATCTTCAGCACTCGGGGTCGGGAACCCCTCATCGACCCGGACCTCGCCCCGCGATTGTACGAATACATGGGAGGGGTTGCCCGGAATGTCGGATCGATGTTGGTGGCAATTGGCGGGATGCCGGACCACGTCCACCTGCTGGCATCGCTCGGGCGGAGATCGGATGTCGCCGATCTGGTCCGGGATGTGAAATCGAACTCGTCCCGGTGGGTTCATGAGTCGTTCCCGGACCGGGCCGGATTCGGCTGGCAGGCCGGGTATGGGGCGTTCACGGTCAGCGCGTCACAGGTTGGCAGAGTGAAGGCATACATCGCCCGACAGGAAGAACACCACCGTCATCGGACCTTCCAGGAGGAGTACCTCGCGTTCCTGAGGGTCCACGAGATCGCGTGGGACGACCGGTTTGTTTGGGACTGAGCCCGCACCAGGGGATACGCCCGCCCAGGGCTGACGCCCGCTGTCTGACGGCCCCATTCGGGGCCTGAAAACACGCTGTCCGGAGCCCCGAAGGGGGCGGTAGAGAGTAGCCCTGGTGCCCCAGCGCGGGGGCTCAGTCCGGGCGGAAACAGACGCGGCACCCGCAGTTGTCGTCACGGTAGCCAGGCTCGTACCAGAAGCGAAACGCCGCGCGGCAGAAGTCAGGTAGGCCGGACCAGCTACCACCACGCAGGACGCGACAATCGTTTGATTGCACATGTGGATCAATTTGATCGCCTGGCTGATAAGCCATGTATCCGTCCGCACACCATTCCCACACGTTTCCGTGCATATCATACAGGCCCCAGGGGTTGGCCGCGCGCTTGCCCACGGGGTGCGTTTGGCTCCCGGAATTGCTGGTATACCAGCCCGCCTTCTTCAGTGCATCTTCCCCGTTGCCAGTGGAGCAATCGGTCGATGTCCCGGCCCGGCAGGCGTATTCCCACTCCGCCTCCGACGGGAGCCGAACGGGCATCCTGGTCGCCTTCTTCACCGCCTCGGCGAAGGCAGCCGCATCCCGTGCGGATACCTGTTCCACCGGTAGGTCGTCGCCCTTGAAGTAGCTCGGGTTTGGGTTGTCTTTCATCACAGCCTGCCATTGCGACTGTGTGGTCTCCGTCTCCGCCATCCAGAAGCCCGTCGTGAATGTGACTTTGTGGATGGGCTTCTCATCATTCGAGCCGGTTTCACTGCCCATCATGAATGACCCCGGCGGGCACCACCGGAACCGCATATCGACCGCCGGGCTGCCAATTTTGAGAACGTAGACATCACCAGGCTTGAGGTTAGCATCACGCAGGTTTGTGATAAGCCGTCCTTGCGGAGGAGGAATCGTCTGGGTAATCGGCCCGGCTGCTGGGGATGATGTACTCGATATCCCCTTCAAATACCAAATGCCGAAAGCAACGAGCGCAGCAACGAGGACAATTAAACACACCACGTCCGGGGTTAACCCCGCCGAGGATTTCTGGGACCGTGGCCCTCGCGGTTCAGGCGGATCCAAACTCCTGGGGGGAGCAGGTCGGCTTTTCGGTAGGGGCGGTGCTGGGGCCGGAAGTGGTTCGGGTCGCGGTGGCACCGTTGGGACGGCGTGCGGCAGGAGCAGTTCCTCCCCAAGTCTCGCAGCCAGCTCGTTCCCATCCTTCGGCCGCACATAGGGATTGTCGTCCCAGCAGCGATTTAGCAACTTCACCGATGCCTCACTCACCCCAATCTGTACGAGCCCTTCTTTCCAGTTATCGCCGCCGGGGCGTTCGAGGTTCAGGTTGCCCCAGAGGAGTTGATACCACAGCACTCCGAGGGCATACACATCGTCGCGACGGTCGGCCGGGAGGAACTTCTTCTGCTGCGGCGAAGCGTAGGCCGGGGTGTACGCCCGGATGGTCGCGAGGGCCGAGTTCGTCGGCGTTGAGACGGCCCCAGCTTCGGTTGGCAGAATCCGGCTGATCCCGAAGTCGGCCACGACTAGCGATCGGTCGGGGCGAAGCAGCACGTTCGAGGGCTTGAGGTCGCGGTGGACGACTCCCAGGTTGTGGAAGTGCCCGACGGTCGCTGCGAGGGTCCGAACCACCTCCTGCACCTGCTTCACCCGCTCGGCGGGGGGGAGTTTGGTCCAGGTCTCCGGAAGGCGAGAGAGATCGCCGCCCGCGATGAACTCGAACTGAAGCCACGGCGGATCCTGGCGGGCTTCGGCCTGGATCAGTTTCACCACCCCGTCGGTCGGGGCTTTCTGGTGGATCTCCTTGAGCACCCGGGCTTCCGCCGCCGTGAACCGGCTCCGGGCTGTCGGATCGAGGAAGAACTTGAAGGCTGCGAAGTTCCCGTCGTCTTCGTGGCGTGCTTTCCACACCTCGCCGAACCCACCGACCCCCAGAGGCTCGACAAGCGTCCACGAGGGGAGGCCGGGCACCGCATTGCCGACGGTAAACCGCGGCGGGTGCTGCGGCAGGAACGCGGCCAGTTGCTGCGGATCGTCGACCCCAACAGTCGCCGGAACGGTCGTGGCCGACGGGTCGCCGAGGAGTCGCGCGGCCTGCCTGGCCGACGCCTGGAACTGCGATAGGTAGGCTTCCACCTGCCTGCGAACGCCCTCGGCCAGTTGCAACCGGTGGTCGCCCATCGCATCCTGCAACTGGTCGCGGAATTGTTGAAACGATGCCCGCATCAGGGCTTCGAGTTCGCCCCGGAGTTGCTGCTTCTCGCGATGCTTGCCGTATGCCTCCAGGAGTAACTCAGCGATCCCGGAGGGATCCCACTTCGCGGCAGCATTTCCCGCCACAAGACCAAGGTTGACTAGCAGGTTGCGGAAGTTCACGGGTGCGACTCCGGGGGCCATCGGGAGCGGCGTGTCGTTGGGTAGTTCGCTCCTCGGTGGGGAAGATTTCGCCAGCGACAGAGAAAATGATACGGGAGGGGGTGTGCTGGTCGGCCCTTCACGACCTCGTGTGGATTGGTAATCTGGCGGATAGAATCAAGAAGGATCGGCTGATCGCGCCGGACGAGTCCCGCCCCGAGCCAAAGCCCAAGGAGAGAGACACCATGCAGAGCGTCACCGTCGAGGAGGCTCAAAGCCATCTCGCCGAGATTCTCGACAAACTCCCTCCAGGCGCGGAAATTGTCATCACTCGGGACGACAAGCCAGTGGCGACGCTCCGGGCCGCACCCCCGGCAACACCTCAACGGCACCGCCAACTCGGAACTCTGCGAGGGAGTGTGCTGAACATGGCTCCTGACTTCGACGCCATCCCCGAAGGATTTGAGGAGTATGTCGAGTGAGGTTGCTCGTCGACACTCACACGTTGATTTGGGCCGTGGATGATCCGACGAAATTGAGCGGACCCGCGACGACTGCGTTGCAAAACACGGCCAATGACTTGCTTCTCAGCGCAGCAACGGTGTGGGAGTTGGCGATCAAGATCGGCCTGGGGAAGATCACTCTCGCCCACTCTTACCGCCTTTGGATAGACAACGCCATTGCTGATCTGGGGCTCGTGATCCTTCCGGTAACGGTTGAATACGCGGATCGACAAGCGGGCCTGCAGAACCACCACAAAGACCCCTTCGATAGACTGATAATCTCTCAGGCATTGGTGGAAGGCATCCCTGTGATTTGTGCTGACGCGATCTTCGACACCTACGGGGTCACTCGCCTCTGGTGACCTCCTTCCCTCGTACTGTCGGTATCAGGCACAGTGGAATGGCCAGCGATCTCGGGAAGAGGCCCCCCGCCCCGCTCACAGGACATCTCGGATAGTGTCGAGTGTCGCCTGGATTGCACGCAAGGCAGCGACTGCCCGATCGGGATTGACGACGCACCCATCCGGGGTGCCGTAGTGAGTCTCCAGGCAGTTCAGGAGCAGGGCCTTGAGTTTTGCCTCATCCGGGGCCGCCGGAAGCTTGCACTCGGCATACGCCCGTTCCAGGTCGGCCTCCTTGTCGGCGGCCCATTTCCGGAGCCGGTCTTCCGTCCACTCCCCCCGACGGATCGCTTTCAGACGGTCGTTATCCCGCTGGAGATCGATGTCCCCTTCCAGGAGAATCTGCTCCACCTCGCCCAGCAATCGCACGACATGGTAGGCAAACTTGGTGTCGTACCCGTGCTTTTCCACCAGTTCGACACGCTTTCCGGTCGGTTCCTTGATTGCCAGCTTGTGCAACTGGGAGTAGGCATACCCCTTGAACTTTGGCCATGCCCCTCTGTGCAGGAACAGCCGGCGATTCTCCCGAACCAGTGTTCCGACCTGGGTGCAGTGCAAAACACAGTTCGCGGGCGTGAACAAACTGTCGAGGACGTTCGGGTTGTTCTCCATCGCAAGTTGGAAGAATTTGACGATTCCGAAGATGGTCAGGTCGTAAGTCCGGCCGTGGCCAGCCAGGGCGTCCGGATCGGCGATATGGTGCTCCTGGAATTGCTCGAACCGCTTGTGTTGTCGGCCGAACCCGAGGATCTCGCCGCGAAGATGCGGGAAGAGATCCTCCTTGGGTGGGATCGCCCAGCCGTACACGTCCATGTCGCTTGTGTCGGCCGAGACCCCATACGCGACCGACCCCATGATCGTCTCGTACTGGACGTTGGCTGGCAGCCAACGCGGCGGTTTAACCACGCCCCGGTCGGTCAGTTGCTGGAGAGTGCTCACGATGTATCGGCTATCGTCAGAATAAAAATCCCCGCCATTGGGGAAAGGCGTTGGTGGTGCGAAGGCTGGGCCACCTCATACAAGAATCCGCTGAGCTGTCCCATTTCAAGAGCGATCATCGTTCTAATGGGAGGGCGAGGCTCCTNNTCCCATTTATACGTCCCATCGTCTTTCCATAGACGCGCCAGCCTCAACGGTGCTGCCTTCTGTGGTGGCGCGCTTCTGCAGTGTTCACCCCGCGTGAGAGTCCCCGGGCAAGCTGTAGTTGGCGACGATGATCGTGACGTTGTCCTTCCCGCCCGCTTCAAGGGCAAGCTCAACCAACTCGGCACAGGCTCGATCGGGATCGGATATTCGGCTGAGGACATCGGTGATCCGGGAGTCCGAAACCATCTCGGTGAGCCCGTCGGAGCAAAACAAGAGGCGGTCTCCGTCCAGAAGCGGGATATGCTGCGTCTCGGCTTCCACCTCGCGGCCTCCACCGAGGTAACGAGTGAGCGCGTGCCGTTGGCGGTGACGGGCGACCGCAGACTGGTCGATCAGCCCGGCGTCCGCCATTGCCTGAGCCGTGGTGTGGTCGCTCGTCAACTGCAGGAGTTTGCCGCGCCGGAACAGATAGGCCCGAGAATCGCCCACATGGTAGATGAATAGATCGCTGCCGACGACGCAGCCGATGGTGAGAGTTGTGCCCATGCCGGAGAGAGCGGGATCGGTCCAACCCTGTCTGGCCAGGACGGCGTCCATCTCCCGAAACCGCTCCCGCCAGGCCCTTTCCTCGGCCTCATTTTCTTCTGGGGTCGTCCCGAGGTGCCACTGAGGGCTGACAAGGGCCAGGTTCACGGCCACGGTGATGGCCATCCGACTGGCCACCTCACCAGCAGCCGTACCTCCCATCCCGTCGGCGACCACCAGGGCGTATCCCGTCTCCTCGTACAGGGCAGGGATTTGTCCAGGGGGCAGGTTGGTCTGCAAGGTGGCCGCCGACCGGCCGTAGCGGGCGGTCAGGAAGTGATCTTCGTTGTTCTTGCGTACCTTTCCGGGGTGGCTGGTTGCCGCGATTTTGACCTTCACACGCGACGAAATCGATGCGGGGCTCGTTGTTACCGGAGGTGGGGGTGGGGGCAAGGTGGGGGAGAGCATCGTGGTATCTGGGTTGAATGGTGCCGCCATGGACGTCTCCAGGGGACGTGACGACAGCGCGATCGCGCTGTCGGGTCGCCCAGCTTGGACCGGGACTCGACCTCAACTCGCTCGGAAACAATTTTACCAACCCGGCACCGATCTACCCAGCCCGAGTTGACGTGGCCGCCAATTCGTCAGCAAGGTCTGCCACAGATTCTGTGGGTGTGGTCTTAGAACTCGTCCAAGATCAAACCCGTGTTTTTCGCCGATCAAAAGAACAGGAGAAAAACAGGCATTTTCCGTGGCCTGGCCATCCTGGGCCAACACGCCAGCGGTGTGG
>PLDW01000213.1 GCA_003136315.1 Gemmataceae bacterium
TACTTTCACCGACTCCGACCCCACATGGGACAACCTTACCGGGCTCATGTAGCAGATCACGGCAACGCCTGGGCAGGTGACTCAACAATAGGAGTTACCCTGCCGTGCTTACGACCAGGACATCCACTCCTGGTACGGCCAGCAAGATCTGATCCAGCACCGATGGGCCGAACCATCGCGAGTACCAAGGTCGCTGGGAGCGGCCGACCATGACGTGAGTGATGCCGTACTCCCTCACGAACTCGGCGACCCCGGAAGCCAGATCAGTCCCCTTGATTGTCATCGGGATGCCGTCCAGTTGCCGGGCCAGGGTCAGGGCGTCGGCCAGGAGCCGCTGAGACGCAGCGTCCACCCGTTCGGTCGCTTCCCCCGGGGTCTGGACGTACACCGCGTACCACGGAGCGCCCAGCCGGTCGGCGAACCTCGCCCCCTTCCGCAAAAGTCGCGGAGCGTTCGGGCTCCGCAGGCTCAGACAGACCATCACCCGCTCGGAGGTGTTGGGGTTCGTCCCCGCTCCGGCCCGCTCCTGACGTCGGCGGTCCAGGATGTGAGCCACCTGCTCCAGTGCAATCTCGCGCAACTGGGTGAGGTTCTCGTCAGTGAAGAAGTTGGCCAGAGCCCGCTCGGCCCGGTCCAGTGGGTAGATCTTTCCGGCTCGCATTCGTTCCTGTAAGTCTTCCGCTGGCAGGTCCACGTTCACGATCTGATGAGCTTCGGCCAGAACGTGGTCGGGTACTCGCTCCTTGACCTTCACTCCAGTGAACCGCTCGACCATCTCGTACAGGCTTTCCAGGTGCTGCACATTCACCGTCGTGACAACGTGGATGCCTGCACGTAGCAATTCCTCCACATCCTGGTATCGCTTCTGGTGTCGGCCGCCTGGGGCGATGGCGTGGGCCAGTTCGTCCACCAGGACGACCGTCGGTCGCCGCTTCAAGACCGCATCCAGATCCATTTCCTCCAGCACCACCCCGCGATATTCGAGCTTGCGATGGGGTACCACCTCCAGATCGTCGATCATCGCAGCCGTCTCAGCTCGACCGTGCGTCTCAACGATCCCGATCACCACATCCACACCCTGCTTTTTCAACCGCTGCCCCTCCTGGAGCATCTCGTAGGTTTTCCCCACGCCGGGGGCGAACCCCAGGTACACCTTGAGCCGGCCCCGTTGCTGGTCGCGAATCAGGGACAGGAAATACTCGGGTGTCGGGCGGGAAGTCGGTTCCGTGGTCACGGCGTCCTCCTGTCCGCCCAGACGGGCAAGTGAACCCGGAAGATCGTTCCTTTGCCCGGCTCGCTCTCGCAGGTCACTTCGCCGCCGTGAGCGGATACGACTTCCTTGACGATCGCCAGCCCCAGGCCGGTGCCGGTCGGGTCGCTCTGGCCGGGGATGCGAAAGAAGCGGTCGAAAACGTGCGGAATGTGGTCGGCCGCGATCCCGACCCCGGTATCAGCAACAGACAATTCGATTCGGCCATCCGTCGTCGCATTGGCGGACAGTGTGACTCGCCCACCGGACGGGGTGTAGGTCAGGGCGTTGTCCAGCAGGTTGTTCAGAGCCTGCTCGATCCGCTCGGGGTCCACATCAACGAGGGGCAGGTCCCCGTCTGCCTCGATCACGACCTCAACGTGGCGGTCACCCGCCCGGCCCCGGACGGCCTCGGCGGCCCGGCGGAGAAGGTCGCCAGGCGGCTCGGGTCGGCGGCGGTCGTCTCCGGGTCGCTGAAGGCGGGCCAGGGCGAGCAACTTGTCGATCAGCGCCAGGAGTCGCTCGGCGTTGTCTCGGGCATCGATCAGCAGTTCCGTCTGCTTTGGGGTGAGCGGGCCGACCGCCTCCTCCAACAAGACGTGGACGGCCAGTCGGACAGAGGTGAGCGGGGTCTTCAATTCGTGGCTGACCGTCGCCACGAGGTCGGTTTTGAGTTGATCGAGGAGGCGGAATCGAGTCACGTCGCCAAGCACCACCGCGGCTCCCAGGGTGTCTCCGCCCCGGTCGCGGATGGGCCGCACCTGGGGCAGGTAGGCCCGGTCCTCGCCGCCAAGACGGAAGGTGACGGCCTGGTCGAAACCGTCGGCTGCGAATGATCGCTGGTCGATCAGTGCGTCTCGAACGGGCTGACGGAGAGCGTCTGGCGGCTCCCAGACCGGGCCGGGTGGGCCATCCCCAGCCGGGAGAACCCCGAGGATCTGCTGAGCGGCCGGATTCGCCAGCTCGACGCACCCTTCCGGGTCGAGAACCAGCACCGGGTCCGGGAAGGAGTCGACCGTCGCCTGAGCGGTCCGTTGGGCTCGCACCAGCTTGGCCAGGTTCGAGCGCCGGTACGCGCGAAGCTGGGCCGTCATCGCGTTGAACGCGCCGGCCAGTTCCCCCAGTTCGTCCCGGCCGAAGACCGGAACTTCCCGCTCCAGCCGCCCGGACACTGTGATCGCCCGGGCCGCCTCGGTGACTGCCCGGATCGGGGCCAGGATGGTGCGAAGCAGGTACCAGCCAGCACCGACCACCAGGAGGGCGACCACTCCCAGGCTGACCCCTAGCCCAATCAGGGCAGTCCGGGCCGTCTCCCGGGCGTCGTCTCGGGCGATCTCCATGTTCTCCCGGTTGATCCGCAGGATCTCGTTCGACACCTCCTTGATTTCCCGGAACTGGCCGAGGAGACCGGGGTCGGCGGAACGGCCGGGGCCAGTCGGCGCTCCGTAATAGGCGGCATTTCTCTCGGGTGTACCGACGGGCTGAGCGAAGAACGCCTCTCCCCGTTTCCGGTAGTCATTGCGGAGCGGTTGGAGCCGGGCGACCAGGTCGTCCTCAGCCGGGTGAATGGTGATATTGTTCTCTTCGATCTGGAGTTGCTCGTCGAATGCCCTCCAGTTCGCCTCGAACTCGTCTCGCGCCTCCTTCTCCCGCCCTGGCCCGCGGGCGGACAGGGCGAACTGGAAGGACGAGTCGATCCGCTCCAGTGCCTCGTTCAGTCGAAACATGGCCTGAACGCTGGCATAGTTTTCCCGCAGAATCGCATCGATCCGCCCTCCCGTTTGGTGGAGCTGAAACCCCCCAATAACGCCCAGGACGGCGAGCAGAAGGGCAAGCGGAGCGAGAGCAAGTACCAGCCGCAGTCGGAGGGTCATCGGGCTGGTTCCGGTGGGAGGGCAGGGGTCAATGTTTCCTCTCGGGTCATCACGACCCCGGAGGGGTCGCAGCGATTAGCCGGTGGTTGAGCTGCGCTCAACCACCGGTTGGCGAGGGCAATCACCCCAACCTCGAGGGATCGCACCACCGCTGGTGCGTGCCGGGGGTGATTCCGTGTCCACGTCATCGCCTCTGGCCCCGCCACCGGTGGTAGAGCTGCGCTCAACCACCGGCTAAGGCGGGGGGCAGGTCTTA
>PLDW01000506.1 GCA_003136315.1 Gemmataceae bacterium
CAATTGTCCCCTCACCGCGGGTCCGCCACAAGAGGGAAACCGTCAACCTTACCCTTGCTGTGCCCGGTCCAGGAAGGCCGGGAGTTTCTCCCGCGCACCCCCCGGATCGCGACAGAAACCTGGGTGTCGTTTCGGCCAGCGAGTCGCTGCGAGGTTTCCGGGGTCGGGGTGATTGCCACCGGCACCCCCTCCGGTGGTATCGCTGCGCTCNNCTAATCGCTGTGACCCCTCCGGGGTCGTTGGGGTCAACGTGCTTGCGTCATTGTCACCGTCCCGCCTCCGGTGGTCGAGCGGCGCTCGACCACCGGCTAATCTAATCGCTGTGACCCCTCCGGGGTCATTTCGACCTTGATGGGCCGTCTGACTCATTCGTTCTTGGTCCCATGTCCGGGATGAACTATCGATCTCTTCAGGACTTCCGTCGTTACCGAGATGTTACACCCCCTCCCGACGGGCACTGTTACAATCACATCATCACGATAGGGGGGATGGACCTTGTCCCCCTGAGAAGTCCATCGTTCCTGGTCCATGGTCAATCGTTGGGCGGAATGGAGTCGATTACCTGTCCGGGTGGTCGAAGGGCATCCGAACCATTGACCATTGACCCCTCTCCCGGAGC
Organism: Gemmataceae bacterium; assembly: GCA_003136315.1. Taxonomy (GTDB): domain Bacteria; phylum Planctomycetota; class Planctomycetia; order Gemmatales; family Gemmataceae; genus Urbifossiella. The sequence goes on from PLDW01000506.1 coordinate 620, forward strand.
CTCCATGTCGCGTTCACTTTCGTTGCTGGTACTCGCAATCACCCTCATCGCTTCCGCCCGGGGACAGGAACCGAAGGCAGATGCGGTCAAGCCTGCCGCCAGCAAGATCGTGGCGGTCACCCTGTACCAGACGACTGCCCTCGTCACCCGGGAAGTGACTCTCCCCGAAGCGGCCGGACTGACCGAAGTGGTTGTCTCCCCACTCCCTCCGCAGACCCTCCAGAGTTCGCTTTACGCCGAAGGGGGCGACGGAACCCGCGTACTGAGCGTCCGGTTCCGGACCCGGGCCATTGCCGAAGACACCCGGGAGGAAGTGCGCAAACTCGACGCCCAGCTCAAGACCCTGAACATGAAGACCCAGGGGTTCCAGTCCGAGCTGAAAGCCGTCGAGGAGAACACCAAACTCCTCGACAAGCTCGAAGGATTCACCGCGAAATCCCTCGAACACCTGACCGATAAGGGACAACTCGATCCCGAGAAGATCATCACCCTCGCCAAGTTCGTTCAGGAAGACCGATCGAAGAAGGCCAAGGAGTCCCTCGGCATCAAGCAGCAGATGGAAGCGACCCAGGAGCAGATCGAGTTCGTCAAGCGGCAACTCGGGGAGAAAGCCGGTGGGTCGGTCCGGACCGAGCGGGACGCGGTGATTGTGATCGACAAGAAGGTCGGCGGTGGGACGGTCAAGCTGAATTATCTGGTGAGTAACGCCTCGTGGCGGCCGCTGTACAAGTTCCGCGCCGGGACCAAGGACAAAGATCCTGTCGGCCTGGAATACCTCGCCGCGATCGAGCAGCAGACGGGCGAGGACTGGTCGAACGTGGCTCTCACGCTGTCAACTGCGCAGCCCCTGCTGAATGCATCACCACCGGACCTTCGGGTTCTGGAGGTGTCCGTTGGCGGGCAGGGGATCGCGGCCAACATGCCAGGCCCTGGTGTTCCGGGCGGTCTCCCCTCCCAGCCCGGTGTCGCCGGGGGTCGTGGTGGTGGCGCTGGCGGGTTTGGTGGGGGTGGAATGCCAAATCCGAGCGCCTATGCTCGAGATCTGGACAAGCTGGCCAAAGACCAGCGGCGGATGGCCCAGGACAACTACACCCAGAACAAACTCGCGGAGGCTGGGAAGCAGACAAATGATGCTGCCGCCCTGGAGCAGTTCCGTGACCTCGTGCTTGACCGGGAGGAGATCGCCAAGCAAGATCCGGCAGTGCAAGGGGCAGCTGGGGAGGGGCCGAGCGTCACCTACCGGCTCAAGGGGCCTATGAGTGTTCCGAGCCGCAACGACGAGCAGGTACTGGAAATCACACGGTTCGACCTCACCGCACGATACTATTACAAGGCCGTCCCAGTCCTCACCCCGAACGTTTATCGGATCGCCGATCTGACGAATACCAGCGACTCCGTCTTGCTCCCGGGGGAAGCAACCATGTATCTGGGGGCGGACTTCGTCGGTCAGACAAAACTCCCTCTCGTTGCCATCGGCAAACCGTTCACGGTCGGGTTCGGGGTCGACCCGCAACTTCAGGTCAGCCGGGTGCTCCTGGACAAGACCCGAATCACCCAGGGCGGCAACCAGGTGCTAACATTCAAGTATCGGATTGCGGTCACCAGCTACAAGAAAGATCCTGTGGCCGTCCAGGTGTGGGACCGGATGCCGCACGCCGAGGCAGCCATGACGATCGTTGTCACCCTGAACAACCCCAAGCCGGAACTCAGCACGGATCGGTTGTATCTCCGGGACGAAAAGCCCAAGGGATTGCTCCGCTGGGACGTGACCTCCCAGCCCGATCAGAACGGCGAAAAAGCCCTGCCGATCGAGTACGAGTTCAAGATGGAACTCGACAAGAATGTGAATATCGGAGGATTTTTAGCCAAATAAGTTCAAAGAGTTTAAAGTTTAAAGAGTTTAAAGTTTAAAGTACCATACAGGGCGTCAATCCTGGGGTAGTATCTGACCCCCTTGGGGGCCGCAAGCCCGTGGTCTTCCGCGCCGTGGGGCGAAGGAGAAAAACGAGGCATCCGCCTCGGGGCTGGGCGTTAAACTCTTAAACTTTAAACTCTTAAACTTTAAACTTTAAACAGGTGTATGATGCCCAAAGCTCGGATCGTGGTGGTTGAGGACGAGCCGGCGATTCGCCGGGGCGTGGCGGATGCGCTACGGCTGAGCGGCTACGAAGTGACCGAGGCCGGAGACGGTGCGATCGGGTTTCGCGAGGGGGCTGCGGCCGGGGTCGATTTGGTACTCCTCGACCTGCTCCTGCCCAAACGGGACGGGCTCGATGTGCTCTCTGAACTGAGACGGATCTGTCCGACCCGGCCGGTCATCATTCTGACCGCCCGGGGGAGCGAAGACGACCGGGTCCGCGGGCTGAAGATGGGAGCCGATGACTACGTGGTCAAGCCGTTCTCGGCCAAGGAACTGATCGCCCGGGTGGAGGCCGTTCTGCGGCGGACCCTCCGCCCGACCCCCGATGTGCGACTGGTCCAGATCGGGGCCGGTGTGGGGACAATCGACCTCCACCGCCGGGAGGTCCGCTGGGCCGGGGGCGATCGGATTGATCTTTCCGAGACCGAAGCCGCCCTGCTGAAATATCTGGTTGCGAATAAGGAGCGGGCCGTCTCACGGGAGGAGTTGCTGTCCCGGGTGTGGGGAATTGGGACCGCCGGTCTGGAGACTCGGGCAGTCGATATGCACGTCGCAAGGTTACGAGCGAAGCTGAAGGATCCCGCGACCGCGGATGACCAGGGAGAAGCGATCGTGACAGTCAGGGCGCACGGGTATATGGCCGGACCTGCTTTGTCGGTGCCGGAGGGAGAATTATGACTCGGCGATTGCTCGGCCCGGTTGGCGGGACGATTCTGTTTTTCCTGGTTGGCGGCCTCCTGTTCGCCGGGCTCGGTTGGGTCACAGTGGCAGCACTGCGCGTCGAAGACGCCCAGCAGGAAGCTGCGGCCCGCGCCGAATTGGAGCACAACCTCCATATCGCCTTGTGGCGGCTCGATGGGCGGATGCTACCCTCACTGGGAGTCGAAGACAGCCGACCCTATCACCACTACACCGTCCACACCCCCGGGGATGCGACGGCCGTCTACGGCCCAGCCTGCGCTCCGCTCCTGGCAGCGGATCTCCCCGGTTGGATGCGGTTGCACTTTGAGGTCGACGCTGTGGCGGGGTGGCGATCCCCTCAGGTGCTCTCCTCGGCCGCCACAATGGACTTTCAGGAGCGGTGGCCCGCGCTTCCTCTTCACAATGCCACCCCGGAGCGTGAGGCTCAATTGGCCCTCCTCCAGAGTCAATACCCGGCACCCCATGCTGTCGAACTGTTCGCCCGCAGGGATCGGGAGTGTGAAACTGGACCCACGATAGAAGGGGTGCTGATCAAGGCGGATGCGGACAGCGCTGGAGGTTCCGCCCCTCCTGCGCCAGAAGGGGCTCGCCCTTCGGAGCTGCCGCGACCGCGCGACCCATCCAGTGTCGCCGCACCGGAGCCCCCCGCACCCGGACCACAACCACCCACGGGCGCCCTGAGCCAGACCGAAAGGGATCGGAAATCCGCTCCCATGCCGACTGGACTCAGCCCGGCGACCAAGAAGGATGCGACCCCCTCTCCCCCTGCCCCTGCCGATCGCCCCGTCACGCCGGTGACAACGACCGCACAAGCTCCCAGCTTCTGCCTTACCCCGGATGGAGAGTACAGCGTCCGGCACAAGTCGCAGGAGAAGGCACTGGGCGAGCTCGCGGCGGGGCGATCCCTCCCGATCCAGTCGAACTCCAACGTCCCGGGGTTCGGGTTAGGAAATGCGAACCCAGGGCAGAATAATCAAACTGTGAACCGGGTGCAACTCCGGGGCACCGATCCCGCGAACAACGGGCTGGCCCTCAATAACGGTGGTTTCGGAGGTGGAATCGGCGGGGGTGGAATGGGCGGTTATGGTAATGCGCGGAGAGGGTTCAACCCCCCTGGGCCGGGATCGAGCTCCCCCGAAGAATTAAGGAAGCCCACGCCCCATCTCCCCGTTCCTCCCGCACCCTTCGCGATCCCAGATGCGAGTCCCAGTGGGATGGCCGCTGCTGGTGCCGCCAGACCCGGCAGCGGACCTGTACCTGCCCCCGTTTCTCCCGCACCCCCCGCTGTCCCGGGTGCGAGTCCCAATGGGATGGCCGCTGCTGGTGCAGCCAGTCCGGGCGGCGAACCTGCCCCTGCTGGTCAGGTGGAGAGGAAACACGGGCCAGCGATGAAGAAGTTGGGGGACGAGTCCGCGAAAGGGAGCCCCCCTGGCCAGCCACTGAGTCGCCCAGACCAGCCAAAGGCCGCCGAGCAATTGGCGATGGGGAGGAGACTCGCGGGCGAGGGGAAATCTGACTTAGACGACAAGGAGAAGTCACAGTCCAAGACCGTTGGCAAACTGGCCCAAGAGGTGGCAGGCGGATTGTCACGCTTCGACGGCAGTAACAGCCAGGGGGAACGGGAACGACCCGGCTCAGACAAGGACTCGTACTTCCGCGCCAATCCGAAAGTCGAGCCGCGAGACAGCAAGAAAGAACCGCAGGCCAAAGATGCCGTGGCCTCCCCACCGCCAACCGCACCCAGCGCCACTACCCTGGGAGCATCCTCGGATCGAGGAGGTGCGCTGCGAGATGGCCAGCCGACTGGCCCTGGTGGGCCAATGCCCCGACCGCTCGACACAGAGGCCGGGACTCGCCGGGCGGCTCTCCCGGCAGCCCCTCCCGCATCACCGCTTGGCGGCTTCGCCGGCCCTCTGCCGGCGGCCAAGCCGGTTGCCAGCGGCCCGGTCACGCCGACCCCAGATCCCGTCCCTCCTGCAAAGTTGGAGCCGGTCGCAGCACCCCCCAACCCCCCCCCACCGTCGTCTGCCCCCCCGAACCCCGACCCGGCTGCCGGAGGAGGCATGCCGCTGATGGAGGCCGCTCCGCCAGCCATCGCCGTTCACCCCGGGCCGATGCGACCGCAGTGGTTGACCCTTGCCGACGGCTCGGAAATCCTCGTCCTGGTGCGGTCTGCGAGGCTGGAGGGGAAAGTCGTCTACCAGGGGGTGGCGCTGGACTGGTCGCGGCTCCAGATGGTTCTCCAGGAGGAGATCAAGGGGATCTTCCCCGAAGGCACACTGCTCCCCGTGAAGGATCCGAATGGGGTCTCTCGTGACCGGACGATGGCAGCGCTTCCCGTGCAACTCGATCCTGGTCCCACTCCGACCCCGCCAACCGCGGGGTGGACGCCGCTGCGGCTCGGGCTACTTTTGGCGTGGACAGCCGCTGTGATCGCATTCGCAGCAGTCGGACTGTGCGGGTGGTCGCTGATTGACCTGGCCGAACGCCGCATCCGGTTCGTGTCAGCGGTGACCCACGAGTTACGCACCCCGCTCACCTCCCTCCGGCTGTACCTCGATCTCCTGCTGAGCGGGTTAGTTCAGGACGAGGCGAAGCGGACCGAATACCTTTCGACCTTGAATGCCGAGTCGGATCGTTTGCACCGACTGATCGACAACGTCCTGGATTTTGCACGGCTCGAACGACGCAGAGCTGGAAACTCTGCCCGGTTGGTCAAGGTGAACGACCAGCTCGATCAGCTCCGCCTGACGTGGACCGACCGGTGCGCAGCAGACGGGAAGGAATTGGTGGTGATCTCGACCCTGCCGCCCGATGCAGAGGTGTGTACCAACCCGGATCTCATGCAGCAGATTGTCGGGAACCTGATCGACAACGCCCGGAAATACACCCGCGATGCGACCGATGCCCGGATCTGGGTCTGGGCGAAACCGGATGGGCCGCGCCGGGTGGTGTTCGAGGTGGAAGATCGCGGGTCGGGTGTCCCGACCCGGGAGCGTGGAGTGATCTTCCGCCCATTCCGCCGTGGCGAAGGAGCCGACACGCGGGCTGGCGGGGCGGGTCTCGGGCTGGCCCTGTCCAAGCAGTGGGCGGAGATGCTCGGCGGCCGACTGACTTACCGCCCGGCTGACGGAGGCACTGGAGCTTGCTTCCGACTGGAACTTCGGGTGAAATGAGTCTCTCAAGATCGTGACGTCGTACAGTCCAGCGTCTGAAGTCAGATTGCCAATCGACCGTCCCGAAGACCGAGAGGTGATTCCTATGAAATCCGTGATTGTGGCTATTCTCGCGGCCCTCGGCATGGGAGTCACAACACCCTTCACCCAGGCAGATGAACCGAAGCGGGAACCCCACCCTCGGTTCAAGGGAGTCGAGTTGTACAGTTGGAAGGACGACAAAAAGGGCTGGCAGTTCGCTCTGGTCAGTGGGACGAACGAGGAGAAGTCCGCGAACGAGATCAAGAATGCTGCGACTGTCTACTCGGGGACCGAGAAACTCTCCTCTGCGCTGAATCAGCTTGCCCAAGGGGAGTCAGTTTACTGGACCCACATTGTCCCCGGGTTCGCGTTTCCGCCGAAGGAAGATCAGGAAACGATCGAGAAGGTGGCCAAAGCGGCAATGATCACTTTGCGCCGACCGGAAAGGTGACCCGGCTTCTCAGGCAGACGCCAGGAAATGAGCTACCACGATCCTGGGGGGATGCCACGGGCGGCTTGCCCGCCC
>PLDW01000328.1 GCA_003136315.1 Gemmataceae bacterium
ATCTTTTTTGCCGGGTTAATAAGAGCGAATTCATTGGCATGAGACGGGCACCTGATCAGGCGTATTACGTGACTATCCGAGCGGGCGGGACATGCGCCTTCTGTCTCAGAAGGTGTTCTCGCTCCCGGCGGTGATGATGGTACGCCAACCCCAGGAACGATACGGCCAAACCGATCACCGCAAGCGAAGTCAGGAACACCAGGATGAAGATGAGGGGACTATCCATCTGTGACAGCCGGACCAGTACGGGTTCACCACCTGGGGTGACGGCTTTCTCCATCGTATAGCGTTGGCCGATCCCGATCGCGGTCAGTCCCAGCCCGATCAGTGCTCCGGCCGTTATGATCGCACCACAGAGTGCTCGCATGTCGATTAACCTCTAATTGAGTAAGTGGAATTGCTGAGGTGTCGGATCACATCCCGATCGTCCGGAGGCAACCCCCGAACACCAAGAGAACCCCGGCAAGGATGATAAACAGACTACTGCATCCGCATCCCGGCCACGCGCCATACTGGCCCCCCACTCCAAGTCCAGATCGTCCGAAGAAGCCGCCACCGCCAAATCCGCCATCCGTACTCATCGAAATCTCCCTTGATGGTTATTCTGAACATTGATATCGTATCTATTACCGACCTGAAGCGATCCGACCTCCATCGAATGCTTTCTTCGCTGCCTTCGCCTTCGGCAGCCACGCCCGGAGATCCCTAACCCGATGCTCGTCGCTCGGGTGGTCAGACAGGAACTCAGGCGGCCTGCCATGAGCCCCTGCCCCCGAGTGCATCCGCTCCCAGAATGCAACCACCTGCTCCGGTTCGTAACCAGCAAATGTCATGAGAAATAGGCCGATGTGGTCGGCCTCCGACTCCTGCATTCGGGCGTACGACAGGCTACGAAGGATGTTTGCCCCCGACTGCTCGCGGGCCACTCGCTCGCTGGCGTGGTGTGCCAGAGCGTGAGCCATCTCGTGGCCCAGAACAGTGGCTAATTGGTCATCGTTCTCAGCGGTTGGAAGGAGGGCTGTGAACACCACCATCATGCCGGCCTGGAGGAAAAAAGGCGTTGACCTGTAGTTCCCGGATGACATGCCCTTCCCATTCAAACCGATAGCCTACCCTACACTCGCGGGCCTCACCCCGACAGTGGCCTGGAGCCTCGGAAATCTACTACCATGCTGCTGGGCATAAATGAACCGAGCCGCCCCAGAGCAGAGCGGCCCGTGCTGAGTTGTCCCTGGGCGTTACGCCCCGCTCTTGTCCTTCAGCTTCTGACCTGCGTCTTTCACCGCTTGACCTGCTGAATGAGCCGCATTACCGGCCTTCTCGGCAACGGTCTCGGCCCCCTCCTTGATCTTCTTGCCCGCCTTCTTGGTTGCGTCCTTCGCAGCCTGTCCTGCATCCTCAATCTTTTCCCGAATCGTATCGGCCATGATGTCTCTCCTTGAGTGATCATACCCCAGCGCCGGATTTATTGGCCCGGCTATCGTAGTGAGGAGCAAGTGGCGTGCCTGATGTGAACTTCGAAGCAGGTGGCCGGAGGTAGCCGGCCTGTTCACGACTTTCGTTACGTGGAGCTGGTATGCAAGTTCCAGAAGCAGTTCGGGAACCGGGCGCGGCGTGGCTGGGTGGGTCTTCTTGACAGTTTTCCGACGAGGAGGATGTTGCGTGGCGTTCATCGTGACCTCCTTTGGGCGAGATGGTGTCCGTTCGAACCGAAAGGTTTGACTCCTCCTACCGAAGCGATGAAAACGGGAGTTTGCAGGGGATAGCAAGAGATTCGAGGCTGGCAAGTTTCCCCTGGGCAGACAGATTCCCACTGTCAGGAAAAGTTACCTCTTGCCAGGGGAATAGAGAGGGTATGCGAATGATGTCCGAGTGACCTGGCATGGGGGATGCTGTTCTGACCCACCGCTTCGGGAATGACTTTATGAGAGGAGCGGTGCGATGACAGCGGCGAACATGAAGAGGTATCGGAACAGCCTCCAGGCGATGGCAACCCGCCTCGGGGGAACGGTCGCCGGCCTTATCGATCAAGTCAGTACCCCAACCGGGGGCGAGGCCGCCGGTGGTCTATCGAACGCCCCGGTCCACCTCGCGGACGTGGGGAGCGAGGCATATAACCAGGAACTCGGGGCAACCCTGTTGGAGAATCAGTCCTACCTCAGCGACGAGGTCGCGGCAGCATTGGACCGCCTCGACCGCGGAGCCTTTGGGACGTGCCAAGGATGCGGCAAGGACATCGTCCCCGAGCGACTCGATGCCCTCCCTTATGCTCGCCATTGCGTGGCCTGCGCGACGCAGGTTCAAGCGGGGCGGCCCGTCAACTTGAACGACGGTCGTCCCGCCGGTTGGCTTGGTGCATCGGGACACGAGGGTCTGAGCCTGAGGGGTGACCGGGTCGTCGGCCAGGAGTTGGGCAGCGCGTCGGACGATGTTCACGCCGCTGGCACACCGGGCGGGGGCACTGCCGTGGGTGGCCTGGCAGGAACCACCATCGGGGGTGGGGCACCCGGTGGTGTGAACCTGGAACAGTCAGCGGGCAGCACAGAAATGGAACCGCTGGACGAGGCCGGTGAGGAGGAAGTCGAGGCGTATTCAGGGACGTCCCGCGGGGGCGCCGGGGGCAGTCCAGCGAACAGGCGTACTCGCGGCGGGAGAGGGAAGAGGTCGGGCGGCATCGGCACTTCGGCTATGCCGAGGAAGAATCCCAAGACGAAAACTCCCTGATGTGCCACGATGCGCCACTGTCACCACACGGCACCGAGTCAGGGGATCCCACCGCCAATATGGACAAGATGACGGGCGTGCGGGCAAAGGAGGGGCTCGCTTCGGCGATGCCGATTGGGCCGGGCACCTTGAACAGGTCGAGGTTCTTCGGCGCGATGTCAGGGCGACCAGAAATGGCTCCTTGTGTGTTCGCGTGGTACTGAGTTCTCGGGCGATCTCGTATCCACTCATCCCGGGTAACCCACTGTTGCAGAGCACGAGGTCGGACCGGGTGGCCTTGGCCGCTGCAAGCCCGTCTGGTCGCGTATAGGCGACGATCACCTCAGTGGGCATACAGCCTCTCCAGATAATTGAAACTCACATTGGCGCAAATTGCTCGCCGAAGTCGCGAAGATTGAGATCACTCAAATACACAACATGCGATTACCGTCGACTTGAATGGTCAGTCAACGGCATGTGAATTGCTTCCGATGCCGGGATGATTCCTCTCACCCGGATAGACTCATGAGCCGCCCCAAACCTGTTTCCGTCCGCCCTCTTCCAGTCGCGGGCGAGAAGACCTTCTACCGGCTCGCCGTGATCTTCATGATCGTCGGTGTGCTTTTTTGGGCTCAGACGGTCTTGCTTCCTCTTGCCCTGGCGGTCCTGTTCTCATTCGCTCTCACCCCGGTCGCCCAGTGGCTGGAACGGCTGAGGATAGGTCGGGTGTTAGCTGCTCTGCTTTCGACCGGTGCGGCCATTGCCCTGATCGCCGCGGTTCTCTGGGTCGCCGAGCGACAGACCGAGCGACTTGCCATCGACCTCCGTGGGGAGACATATCAGAAGAATCTCGCCGCGAAACTCGACCCCGTCCTCGAACTGGTTCGCCGCCTCGATCACTTGGCCGAAACAGTCAACACCGAGCCGGCGCCAAAACCGGCCGTCGAGGCGCCCAAACCGGCCGTCGAGGGCCCCAAACCGACCGACTTGCCCACCCCGGTGGTGATCAAACAGCCGGGCATCGGGGTGCTCGGCTGGCTCCCATCACTCCTTCGCCCACTGGCCGAGGTCGCCACCACGCTGTTACTCGTCGCGGTGCTCACCGTGTTCATTCTCGTGCAGCGGGAGACCACCCGGGACCGGTTGATCGGGCTAGCCAGTCGGCGTCAGTTGGCCACGACCGCCCGAACTCTGGACGACGCTGCCCGCCGGGTCGGCCGGTTTCTTCTTTTCCAGGCCGGGACGAATGCCGCGATGGGCCTGATCGTCACCGTCGGATTATCCCTGATCGAAGTGCCGTATGCCGCTCTGTGGGGCTTGCTCACGGCCGCCCTGCGGTTCCTTCCCTATGTTGGCATCTGGCTGGCAGTTCTGTTCCCCTTCGGGCTTGCGTTGGCCGTATTTCCCAGTTGGTGGCCAGCTATACTGGTGCTGCTCCTGTATGGCGGATTCGATCTGGTGATGACCAATGTGGTGGAGCCGCTGTTGTTCGGGCACGGGACCGGAGTGTCATCGCTGGCTTTGATTCTGGCCGCGGTGTTCTGGGCGTTTCTGTGGGGTCCGATCGGGCTACTCCTGGCCGTACCCATGACCACTTGCCTGGTCGTCCTGGGGGAGCACATCCCATCACTCGCCTTTCTACGCATCCTATTCGGGGATGTGCCGGCGGTCGATCCGGCAGCACTCTTCTTCCACCGAGCTCTGGCCCAAGACTACGATGGGGGCGCGGTTCTGATCAGCGAACATATGGAGACGCCACTCGCTGAGATCTACGATCGGATGCTCTTGCCGGCGATCACCCAGGCGAAGGCGGAGCGAGCCAGTGGGACTCTGGACGAAGCAGAGGAGCGGCGAGTATACCGAGCTGTACTGTCAGTTCTCGCCGGTGTACTCGCAACGCGTCGCACAAACGAAACAACATCTGAAGTCGTCAAGCAGGTCGTGATCGGGTGCGCCGTGCGCGGAGTCGCGGACCGGATTGCCCTGGGGATGCTCCACGACCTTGTGACTCTTGCCGGTGGCCAGTTGGTGGTAGTGCCGGCCACCAAGCTCCCGGCGGAGGTCGAGAGTTTGGCGCGGAAGGGTGAGGCGATTCTGGTCTACATTGGCGCCCTGGCACCAGGCGGCATGACCCAGGCGGCTCGGATCTGCGAGCAGGTGCGTGTTCGGTCTCCGAAGGTGAAAATCGTGGTCGGCCGGTGGGGGACCGAGTCGGAATCGGCTGCGGCCGAGAAGTTCTTACGCTCGGCCGGAGCTGCCCTGGTGACCTGGACACTGACGGAAACCCTCCGGGCGGTCACTCCACCTGAGCAACCGAGTGCCAAGCCGGATCGGGATTCCGCGCCGCCCTTGCGACCGGCTCCGAGCAGGGTATGAAGCAAAGTCGAAATGCTCACCGGCCCCGGATTGCCTCACGGGTTACTGGCGGTTCGTCTACCCGAGAGCGTGGGAATTGTCGTCCCGATCAGTGGCATGCCTTAGGAGTTGTCCAGAATCAAAACCGTGAAATCGATGGCACGGGCTTGCAGCCCGTATTGGCCCGGCAGGGAACGATGACGGGTGGCCNNTGGCCAGGCCACGTTGAAAATGCCTGTTTTTCTCCTGTTCGTTTGATCGGCGAAAAATACGGTTTTGATCTTGCACGAGTTCTCAGGACCAGCGGACAAAACCGCTCGACTGTGAGGCAGAGGGGAGTCAAACCGCCCTCCGGCTCCCCCTTCCTTGTTAGGGAAGGGGGTTGGGGGGTTAGGTTTTCTCCGGTAGTCCTTACCCTCCAATCGCATCGCGAACGTCCTGCCTCGCAGTCGCGGCACCGGCCGGCATGAGGGAAACCTGTCCCTCCGGCGTGGTTCCGACCGGGGATTGGAGAATCGACACCGGTGGCGCGGGTCTGTCCTCTCGCTGTTTCAGGTAACGAAAATACCGATACAACCCATAAACGACGAAGGGGACCACGGCGAGCCAGATGGCCGGATGCCCGATGCGATGGATCGTGGCAACGAGGCCAGCTCCGCCGAAGAACACTATCCCCACGCCGGCCACACAATAAATGACATCCGCGACGAGGAACTTCGTGAACGGGTAGCGTGATGCTCCGGAGATGAGAAACACCCCCGTCCGAAGTGGGGGAAGGAAGCGAGCGAGAATGAGGAGCCCAATCCCGTGCCGATGGAATCTCGCCTCAAGCCGCTGCCGTCGACTGGTGCTCATTAGCCGCTGAACCCATCGGTATTCAAAGAGTGCTGGTCCCCACCAGCGGCCGACCCCGTAGAGGACGCAGTCGGCACACAGGATGCCCAACCCGCAGATTGGCCAGGCGAACCACCACCTCATCTCGGGATGTAAAGCAGAAAGTCCTGCGGCGTAGAGGATGCCGGCCTCCTCCGGAACAGGGGGCAGTCCGATCCCGGTCAGGAACAGCCAGCCGAAGATCGAGGCGTACCAAGCTACGGGTTCGGAAAACATTACGGACTCCTGACAGCCCTATCGCATCGCTTCGCCATTCGCTGAGCTGCAAGCACTTCTTGTTCCATCCCCCGCGCAATCGGATTTCAAAGCCGATGAGTCCGCTGCCCACAGGGGGAGACCGTCCAGGAAATCGCGTTTCGATGATTGGAGGCGGTATGATTCCGCGTGATGGAAGCCATCACTCAGGAAGCGATTTTCACTCCTCATGATCTCGACAGCAGGGAAGGGCTTTGGCTCGGCCAACAAATCGGTGACAATGACAAGGAACCACACACCCGTATCTCCCAGGAGTGCGTCGATGTGCGGACCACCAGTGGTCACTTAGGCGGGGGGCAAGAGCTAATATACCCGTGAGTTTCGCGACCGAGTTCCGAGCGAGCGGCGAGCCGTAAGGCCGCCGGTTGGAACTGAAGGGTCGCAGACGCTTTAGGTCACCGGCGGGCTGACGCCGCCGCTCGCCCTAATCCACCGCCTTAAGGAACAGCACATCAATTAGTGTCAGGTTTATTAATATGGTCAATTCATCCTCCCTTCCGACCGCAAGGCCCACGGTTGAGTGTAACCCGGGTTACCTCGCCCTGATGAAGACGCCGCGGCGCTCCCAATCAACCCTTTCTTCCGCCTTCGATATCCTTTAACAGCCCCTCCAGGTCCGACAGCGTGACCGGCTTGACCAGGTGGCCGTCGCACCCGGCCACGCGGGACTGCTCGCGGTCACCCTCCTGACCCCAGCCGGTCAGAGCGATGACGGTGATGTCCTGGCCCCACTGCTGCGACCGGATGCGACGGGTCGCTTCGTACCCGTTCAGCCGGGGCATCCCCATGTCCATCAGAATGACCTCGGGCCGGAAGGATTCGGCCGCCTCGACCGCCTCGACTCCGTCGTGGGCCGTGCGAACCTCGTTCGACAGTAGCCCGAGCATCATGGCCAGCGACTCCGCCCCATCGCGGTTGTCGTCCACCACCAGGATGCGGCGCTTCGGACCCAGCGCGTCCGCCTTTTCGACCACGGGCGAGACAGGAGCAGGCTCATCTATCAACGCCGGAAGGGTGACGGTGAATGAACTGCCCCGGCCCTGGCCGTCGCTCGCCGCGGTCACCGACCCGTCGTGCATCTCGACCAACCCCTTGACGAGCGCCAGTCCGATGCCCAGCCCCCCGGTACTCCGCTCGATCGGCCGGTCCACCTGGGAGAACATGTCGAAGATGTGTGGCAGCGCCTCGGGGGGAATGCCGATCCCTGTGTCCCGAACGGTCACCACCACCCCGTCACCCTCCCGCCGGGCGGACAGCCAGATTCGTCCACCCAGCTCGGTGTACTTGGCGCTGTTCGTGAGCAGGTTCGAGAACACCTGCGACAGCCGCGTCAGATCACCGTCGAGGAACACTGGGTGCGGGGGCAGGGACACAGTCAGCTCGTGCCCCGCCTCGTCGATGGCCGGCCGTGCCGTCTCGATGGCGCTGCCCACCACGTCCGCCAGCCGCACCCGCCCCCGCCGCAGCTCCATCTTGCTCCGGTTGATCCGGGACACGTCGAGCAGGTCGTCGATCAGCCGGACCATGTGCCCGAGCTGCCGGTCCATCACCGCCTGAACCCGCTCTCGGGTCGAGCGGTCGTCCGACAGGCGAAGAACCTGGAGGCCGTTGCGGATCGGGGCCAGCGGGTTGCGCAGCTCGTGGGCCAGCAGGGCGATGAAGTCGTCCTTCCGTCGGTCCTGCTCCCGGAGCCGGACCAGCGCCTCCTCCCGCTCCCGCTCGGCCCGCTTTCGGGCAGTCAGGTCGATCCCCTGGACGATAATTCCGGTCACCGACCCATCCGGGTCTCGCAGGGGCTGGTAGACGAAATCGACATACCGCTCCTCCGCAGGACGCCCGGCACCCTCCTCGAACGTCACCCGAACGTCGGTCCCGACGAACGCCTCCCCGGACCGGTAGACCTGGTCGAGCAGGTCGATGAACCCTTGGGCGGCGACCTCGGGGAGGGCCTCCAAGACTGTCCGCCCAACCAACTCCCGGCCGCCGACGAGAGCGTCGTGCCGGTCGTTTACCCGCTCGAACACGTGGGTCGGGCCACGGAGGACGCCCATGAACGCCGGGGCGTGCTGGAACACATCGGCCAGCCGACGCCGCTCGGCTTCGACCTCGCGGAGCAGGCCCTCGCGCTCCGCCTCCGCCCGCTTTCGGGCTGTCACGTCCTGTACCACCCCGAGCATCCGGGTCAGCCCGCCACCCGCGTCGTACACCCCGCGGCCGCGGGCCGACACCCACACCCCGCCGGGCCGGTCGAGCGGGTATTCCAAGTCGTAGTCCGCCCGGTCGGCAACCGCCCGCGCGGCGGCAGCGCGGGCGCGGTCGCGGTGGTCCGGGTGGATCAGGCCGCGCATCCACTCCCGCCTGTACTCCCGCCCCGGCAGGGTGAAGATTTCTGCCGCCCGGTCCGAAAGAACAATCAGATCGGTCGTCGGATCCCACACCCATGTGCCGAGGTCGGCGGCCGACAGGGCCAGCCCGAGCGTTTCGACCAGCCGCTCCCGCTCGGCCTCCGCCCGCTTTCGCTCGGTAATGTCGCGAAACACCAGGACCGCCCCGACGAGGGTGCCCGTGCCGTCCCGGATGGGGGCTGCCGAGTCGTCGATGGGACGCTCGCGGCCGTCCTTCGAGATCAGGACAGTGTGATTCGCCAGACCGACGATCACCCCCTCCGCCAGCGCCCGCAGGGCCGGGTTCTGGACCGGGTCGCGACTCGTCTCGTTGACGATGCGGAAGACGTCCATCAGCGGGCGGCCGGCGGCGTCGGCCTGGGACCACCCGGTCAACGACTCGGCCACCCCGTTGACGAACGTCACCCGCCCGTCTGCGTCCGTGCTGATGACCGCGTCGCCGATGCTGGCGAGGGTGGTCCGGAGTCGTTCCCGCTCCTCGGAAAGAGCCCGTTCAGCACGGCGACGCTGGAGAACGAGGGCCGTCTGGTTCGTGGCGACGCCAAGCAGCAAGCGGTCGGCCTCGGTCGGGAAGTCTCTGTGGCAAGAGCAGGCGACCACGACCCCATTATCCCCGGCGTAACCGAAACGGGCGACGGCCACCCGCATCTCTTTGCCATTCAGTGGATCGACGACGGAGAGCGGCTCGGAAGCGCCACGGATCAGCCACGGGGCCAGCACGCTAGCGATGTGGTTCGCATCGACGGCCCGGCCCTTCGCCACAGCGACCTCGGTGCCATCACCCGAACCCGCGTGCCGGAACCGAACGTACACGAGATCGAGGGAAAGTGTGCTCAGGAGGATTCCGGCGAAGCTGTGGGCCACCCCATCGGCGTCGCGACCAACCCAGACTGCGGGCAGGGTCGAGAACGCGACAAGATCCCGCATTGTGTTCCGCAGCCGGTGAACCTCTTCCGCATGGCTCTCACTTGTGGGCATGTCTCACCCGGCAATGGCAGCACGGCCTCGCAATTCGCGGAGGAACTCGTCGGGCGGGACGAAGAACGGGTTCTCCTGCAGCATGCTACCGATGATCACCATCGGGTGCGTGCGCATGATGTCCATGACAACGCCAGCGCCGAACTTGTTCAGGTCATATGTACAGACGACGACATCGTCGTATTTCGGAAGGATATGGTTCAGCCGGGTTTCGTACTCGACGAGATCCTCGACACCGGGCATTTCTTCAAGCGCCCACTCCATGTTGGCCCAGAGACGGGTCAACCCGTACCCGTCGGTTTTACCGCCTTCAAGCGCCTCTCCTATCAAACCGAGCATGGAGCTTTGGTCGAACCGACCGCCGCGTAGGTACGCGTCCTCCCACGGACGAACTTCCACCTGACCATTCGGCTCTGAGGAGCTGATGCGGATGCCCGCATCTTCCAGCCGCCTTAAACGCTCTGCGCGGTGGTCGCGGTCGACGACATGGAACAGCTTCTCGCCCCGCTCGAAACCCTCCTTGGCGAATGGCAGGAGCACGTTGTACTCCTCCTCGCGGCTGTGGAAGAACGCGCAGGCGTGGCAGGTCCGATGAAGGACCGATCCAGCCAGATTCACGGGTTGCGTGGTCCTCGACATGGCAATTGACCCTTCCCTACGTTGGAGCGGCTAAACGAACCCGTTCGTCGCGTGGAAACACCAGGTGATGCGAGGTGGTTTGGCGAGGGGAAACATCGAGAGTTTGAGCCAATGCCGTTCGCGACCACTTCAGCGACACCAAAGCCGTTCAGGTCGCATCCAATCCTACTGGCTCGATCCATTGCCACTGCCCGATGGCTTGTTTTATGAGATGGCCGTAGTCCGGGACACGCAGCTTTTCCGACACCTTCGCGGCTGGGAGCCTCTGGACTTTCACAGCCTCACTCGGTTGCCATCATCATCCTTGCCAGCATATCCGTTCCGGGGCCACGCTCAAGCCTCTATTCGCTGGGTCGTCACGCCCTTCCTGTTCGGTCCCGCTGGGCCGATCCGGGGAGACTGAATCCGCAGTTCCCACCCGCGGGACGCCAATGCGGAACGGCTCACCAGCAGCCTTGGCGGCAGTGGCTGCCGAGCCACCGGATGTGTTCATCACAGACATCGGAATGCCCCACCTCAACGGGTTCGAACTGGGCAGGCAGGTTCGGTCTTTGTGTGGACAGACCCCACTGATGATCGCGGTCACCGGGTACGCCGATGCTCAGACCAGGGAGCAATGCTCGAAGACCGGGTTCGATCACTTCTTCGTCAAGCCCGCAGACCCGGCGGACATTCTTACAGTGCTTCGAGAGCATGCTGACTTCCTGCCGGAAGACGCTGGTGCTGGCTCGGAGTAACGGCGGCAAGTCCCTGACGGCACACGAATTGCGTTTCTATTGGGCCGAGGTGTTGGGATGGGATATGTTTCTCGTTCCCTTGGACTATCTGCCCACAGTGGGGTATCAGACGTGAATACCTTTCCTCCGGTGGTGCCGCCGGACAAACCGAAACCACCGATCAAGATTTTGTGCGTTGACGACAATCGGGATCTCGCAGACTCGGAGGCGATGTTGCTGAAAGTTGCCGGCTACGAGGCGAAGGTGTGCTACGACGGGCGGTCTGCGATCAAGTTGGCTGAAGGTTTCCGCCCCTGTATCGGGCTGCTCGATCTCCACATGCCGGGGATGGATGGGGACGAATTGGCCCGGCACCTGCGGGATCAAGCGGCGGGTAGACCTCTCGCCTTGGTCGTTGTGACCGCGATGAGTGATGCCAAATCCCGTGATAGAACGGCCGGATTCGACCAGCATCTCGTGAAACCGGTTGAGCCGGGGGAGTTACTGGCGACTGTGGACGGGTTGTTGCAGAACTGTCACTCAGCTACAAAAAGCGATCCTCCCTCAAAGTCGGCAGCGGAGGCTTCTGCGGAGGGATAGCTGACATAGCCCACTTCACCAGACCGAAGTGAATCGGGTTCTGTGACGTTAAATGACATGAGCCGGGGAACCCCGGCTCGCGATTTGAAACAGCTTTGGTTTTCGTCTTCACATGACCGGAGTGGTGTGCCGGTTGTAACCACCATGTCGGGTGAAGACCATAAGAACATCATCCTTCCTGTCGCCGCGGTCTACGGTCACCAGATACCGTCCAGCCTTCACTTCGTCCTCGTAATATTCGGCATCCTCTTCGGGGACGCCCCACCCGATCAACGCTCCTGCAATACCGGCAACTGCGGCACCACCCGCTGCGCTAATCAGTGCCGCAGCGAGAGGGCCAACGGCGAGGATTGGGCCGATAACCGGGATCACCCCGAACGAAACTGCGAGCGATCCGAGTGCCATCGCACCGGCCCCGGCAGCCGCGCCGATCGCTGCACCTTCACCGGCATGAGTGTGCCCAGCGCCATCCGTCTTGACTGTCTTGCCACTCGCGTTTTTGCCGACCAGCCCGATCTGGTCGTCACGGTAGCCAGCCTTCTTCAGGTCTGCAATGGCCCGGTCCGCAGCCTCGTGGGTTCCGAACACACCGACTGTAACTGCCTTGACTGTAGCTGTGGGCATGGCTTGAGCCTCCATGAGATTGATACAGTCCCGATCCAGGAGATCGAAGACGATTCATCTCATGCATCATGCGTGCCGAAACGCGGTCATTTTTCCTTTGTAACTCAACCCGCACCAATTGGCCTTTCTGACCGCGTTCTGATCTCGTTGCGGGCGTTGTCCTGATCTCCTCCGCGTTTAGCCCCCTTCGCATCCCGAGCCGGGAGATCGGGAGCCGCAACCTAAACCCGCAAGCAGCCAGACGGGTTTCCCAATCGGGAGCCTCCCGTCTTCGCTTGCGTGTGCAAGCAACCAGTCGCTTAGGACGTTTTCCCATCGGGACTCAATCAAGCGGACTGAAACAGAGAATGGAATCAGACCATATCAGTGAATCCTCAGGGATGGCCTGACCAAATGTTCTGATGTACATCAATGCAAAATTGACTTATATTTGCACACTGGATGCTCACCCGGCTGCGCCAGGATGGTTCTTTGTCGCACGCTGCTAGCCCCGGTGGTCCTCCCCGTGATGTCGACGACGCCACCGAGACACCGAAACAGGCTTCTGGCGTGCCGATAGACACCCTGCTACTATGAATGCTGAGACTGGTGCATCCGCACGGCATGACCTCCTTGGTGATGCCTGGCAAGAAGCCGCTTTAGGGGTGCTGAGTGTACACAACGGCTGAAAGATCCAACTTGGGACCGGAGTAAACCGGAGATCTCGTTTACTGTTGGCGGAAGGTGTCACTGCCTTGATGGGGAGGTTGGCCCAGGCCCTGGGGCCATCAGAGATCAGATGGGGCCGGGGTTCGGTCCTCTCTGATACAGGAACCCGTTGAGGCTGTCACATCTATGGCAAGACGATTGGACGTATAAACGGGAGTACGAGGCTCCTGCCGAGCCGGACCACCCACACGCTCGGCAGGAGCCTCGCCCTCCCGTTAGACCGATGTTTGCTCCTGGAATGTGACAGCCTCTGCGGGTTCCTGTATGAAGAGCAGCTCATGAGTTTTCGAGTGTTACGCAGTTGCTAATGGAGTGGCGCAGTAAGTCGTTTGGGAGCAAGTTCTAACGTCGAATAACGACCCAAACAGATGTTTTTTGTAAGTCGTTATATATCCACGACTTGTGGCTGTACTGCGTAACAACTAGGCTTTTCGTCGCCATGACAAGACTATCGATCATTTCGCCGTTCGATGCTCTCGCCGTTCTCGACGGCCTCATGGATCCAGTCGTGGTGTTGAACCACGCTGAGGAGATCGTTTACGCGAATCAGGAGTTCAATCGCCTCAGCGGTTGCCCGGAGACGGGAGTCGACGGCAAGCGACTGGCGGAAGCATGGCCTGCAGCCCGCAGCCTGCTCGACCATGCCTGTTATCTCCATTCGGTCGTTTCGGGCGAAACCAGCCGATTTGTTCTGAAGTTCTTGGAGGCTTCCACTCCCTACGAAATCGCCTTGCAACCGCTCAGCGGCTGTGGCATCGCTATTGGGCTTCGCGATTATTGCGCTGATTTCGCGATGCCCGCAGCCGCCATCGATCGCGAGAGCCCGAACGAATCTTCCCACGCCATTCTCCACTCCCGCATGCTTGCTCACATGGGAAGCTGCTTGCGGGCCGACCTGGGCGCTGCCGAGACCTTTTACCAGATGGCGTGTATTCTCGGACAGTTGCCGGAGGTGTCACGCGCGACATTTGGCACGGTGGATCACGAATCGCACAGCATCACGATCCACCGCGATTTTTGCAGAAATGTCACGTCGATGGCCGGTACGTACCGAATGAGCGATGCCGAGATTACCTGCCAGGAGCTGAGTCGAGGCCAGATCATTGTCATTACCGATGTGAGAAGTGACTATCGAACGATCGACGGCGTAGAGCGACGCTACAAACTCGGTTACATGGCCTGTGTGGCCGTTCCCCTGATGCGCGACAACGTCTGGGCTGCCACCCTGATGGTTCATTCTCCCGTGCCGCGAGTCTGGTCGACCGATGAGGTGGAATTGATCCGCACCGCCGCGGAACGGACCTGGCTCGCTGTGGAGAACGCGCGACTACTCCAAGAAGCACGCCAGGCCAACGCAGCGAAAGATCGATTCCTGGCGATGTTGTCTCATGAACTGCGCACGCCGCTGACACCGGTGGTGATGATGTTGTCGGCCCTGCAACTGAGCGATCGCATTAGCGCTGAGGTGAAGGACGATCTGGCGATGATCCGTCGTAATATCGACCTGGAGACTCGCTTGATCGACGATCTGTTGGATACCACTCGCATCTCGCATGGGAAACTGCAACTTGCAGTGAGCCCTGTCCGGGTCCACGAGTTGTTGGACCACGTCTCTCAAATCTGCAAAGCCGATGCACGCAATGGCGGTATCGAGTTGATCTGCCAGTTCGCAGCCAGTCGCGATGCGGTCAAAGGTGATCCGGTACGACTGGAACAGGTCTTTTGGAATCTGATCAAGAATGCGATCAAGTTTACACCTGCCGGCGGCAGCGTTCGCGTCATCACCCGCGATGGCGATGGGGAACTGCTCGTGGTGGTTCAGGATACGGGCGCGGGAATCGCCCCCGATGTGTTGCCGTACATTTTCAACGCCTTTGAGCAAGGTGAAGACACCATCACGCGAACTTTCGGCGGGCTGGGCCTTGGCCTGACGATTTGCAAGGCCATTGTCGATCTCCACTATGGCCGTATCTGGGCTTGCAGCGATGGCCCGACCCGAGGTGCCGAGTTGCACGTCGCCCTGCCCTTGACCGTCTCATCGGTTCAGGAGTCCCGCAATGCGAATCCGGTGGAAGTGGGCGATAACGACCCGGGAAAAAATCAATCGTTGCGAGTCCTTCTCGTGGACGACAATGCAGACACGCTTGGTACCATGCAATGGTTGCTAACATTTCGGGGTATGCAGGTGACGACTGCGATGGGAGTCCGAGAGGCTCTGGGCACCGCCTCGAATGCGAAGTATGATCTGATGATCTCAGACATCGGACTTCCCGATGGTTCCGGCTACGAACTGATGGAAAAGATCCAACAACTCCAGCCACTTCCCGCAATCGCGCTGAGCGGTTATGGTACGGACAGTGACGTGAAGCGAAGCTTGAAGGCTGGCTTTACCGCCCACCTCGTGAAGCCAGTGAGTTTTGAACAGCTTGAAAAAGTGATTGCGGAAATCGTGTAAGCCGAAGGATCACGACAAATTGGCAACACCACTCATGAGTCGCTGAGCGCTTTATAACCCATCGATTGGAGAAAACCAATCCCCTGGGACTATATAATCAACTGTTCCACCGTAATCCTTAATTAATATTGTTATTTAAGATATTATTAGCTCAGTTCTATTTGTTGATTGATCGCTCGGCTGCACCGGGATGGTTCTTACCACGAGCGGCCAGGTCAATGAGCTTTGTCTCAGGCAACAGAGGTCATTCACATGGAATACGACGTTCGACTCGAACAACACAGCGGCCTTCTGCTTGCTGTGGTGCGCCGTCGCGCAAGCTCGCAGGAACTCTCCCGGGTGGTTCCGGACGCCTGTGGAACCGTGTGGAGTGCCCTCCGCGCGCTACAGGTCAGCGGGGCCGGTCGGCATGTCGCGGTTTACTTGGACTGTCAGATTAACCTGGAAGTGGGCGTCGAGTTAGACGCACCGTTCGCGGGGTCCGGCGAAGTTGTGGGCTCAACCACACCACCCGGCACCGTTGCCACGACGACCCATTACGGCCCTTACGGACTGCTCCACAAAGCCCATGAGGCGATTCGTCTATGGTGCGAGAATCATGGGCATACGTTGGCCGGTCCGAATTGGGAGGTTTACGGTCACTGGAAAGACGAATGGAACAGCGATCCAACAAAAATCTCCACCGATATCTACTATCTTCTTGTTCCGGACAGGAGTTCGGCCACCTGACCCACAGCAGAACCTAACCCTCGCCGCAGGTCAACGGGATCGGTTCAGGCATGGCCCACTTGACGATCACAGCCTATCATCGAGATACGTTTCATAACGGAGATCGCTCGCGATGACACTGCTTCACGGTGGAGTTCTCGGGTGTTTGCTGCTCACGGTGGCTCTTGCCGCCGACGATCCGCCGAAGCCAGACGAGACCAAGGATAAGGAAGAGAAGGCCGCCCGGATGGAGCACATGAAGCAGGCTGCAAAAGGCTACGACATTGCTTTGGCATCCGATGAAGCAAAAAAGCTGGTGCTTACGGAAGAACCGTTGCTCCGCTTCGACGATCAGGTCACCGGGGTCGTGGATGGCACCCTCTTCGTGTGGCTGCTCGACGACCAGCCGGTGGCGACAGCGTCGGTCTGGATCCGCAAAACTGGTCACGAGTTTCATGAGTTTCAGTCGCTCGCCGCCGGTGCTCTCACCGCCTCGAACCAGGGCCAACCGAAATGGACGCCGGCCCAGCCGGGAATCGAACGAAAACTGGCGCCCATTGCCCAGCCCCCCGCTGCCACAGCCGTCGGTCGGCTCGTTCAGATGCGGACATTTGCCCGCGAATACACCGCCACGGTCACCGCCAGGGCGAACGACCAGCAAGTGCTGCGGCTCCTGCCCCAGCCTGTGTACCGCTACAGCCAGCCCGGCGGTGCGGTTGCGGACGGCGCAATCTTCGCGTATTGCAAGGGGACCAACCCGGAAGTTCTGTTGCTCGTCGAAGCTGTGAAGGATGGCAAGAAGTTAGAATGGAACTACGCGTTCGCACGGATGACCAGCCGGGAATGCGATGCCCGTCGCGATGATAAAGTGGTTTGGTCCGCTCTGCTGACTCGCAAGGAATTGCCGACCGATCCCTATTTCAATGTCGTGCAACGCTACAAGGGGCCAGGTACCAAAGTCAACCCAGCGCCTGACAAGAACAGATGAACCGGTGCGATCGTCTTCTCGGCCGCCAGCAAGCGAGGGCAACGGACGCGATCGCGGCCGGGGTATCGGATGCGGTTGTCGCGGAGTTGCTGTGGCACTCGTCAACCGCGATGCTTCACAAGCACTATTCACATCTGGCGACACGGAGTAAACTGCTTGCTGACGCCGCTAAACAGGTACGGTAACAAGCGGGAGGCAGGCTCGGGTCGGGATGTTCCCGGCCCGCCGTTGTTCCTATCGGCAAACTGGCGGATCGCTCACTTTCAAGAGGGGGTCGTGATGGTTGCCACTGTCGGCACGCTGCTAGGTGCCGGGTTCAATATCGAACAGACTCTCGCCACGGGAGTCATCGGGGCGGGAGGCGGGCTTATGATTGCCGCTGTCTCCATGCTGGTGCAAAAACCCAAGCCCCCGGCGGAGGGGCAACCCTCACCGAAGAAGCTGAACCCCCTCATCACCCTACTTCTGATCCCTCTCGGCTTGGGCATCGTGTTCGCCGGAGTCGTATGGCGTCAAACTTCTCAGCAACCCATTCGTTGATCCCACCCCGCCACGACTCGGCATCGTCGGCGGCAGGGTGGCCGAGTTTCGAAGCCTCAACCCCGGCCACCCCACCGTTGGGCCAGACCGTGTTCTGGAGAACGCGGCGGATGGCTGCGGCCCCGACCCAACTCGTCGGCTATCTGCGTGGCCAACGTGACGCTCTGCTGGTCTTCGCGGCGGAACTCGACGCTGAGCTTGCCGCTATTCCTCAATCACCGCCGCTTCCCACGCAGCGAACGTGCCGAACGGGTGAACAAAAGTCCGATCTGCGAAGCGGACAAAGTCACCCGCATTGGCTCGAATCACTTGGGTTTACGCGGTTCTCAAGAAACTGACCCACCAATCCAACACGAATCTCGTGAGACCTTTGAATGAGGGACTGCTCAGCGTCCGTACCTGGGGCTGTGCGATACCCAAAAACCGCCTGATTTGAACCAGGCCACCAGGCCGATTTTTCCATTTCGGAACACAAAACTCATTCGGTCCCGCCTGGGGGACCGATACAAGCGGCATTCTGTTGCGCGTCCAAGAGGTCTGGAATGAACGGTTTTGTTCGCGGGGTTGCCCGCTCCATGATCGAATCGTTCGAACTCCCCGAACCCATAGTCGAAATCGGGTCGTTTCAGGTTCCCGGCCAGGAAGAACTCATCAACCTGAGGGGTCTGCTGCCGAACCGCGATTTCACGGGCGTCGATTTTCGCCCCGGGCCGGGCGTGGACGTGGTAGCCAGCGTCGAGAACCTGCCGTTCGCCGATTGCTCCGTCGGGACCGTGCTGGCGTTCAGCGTGTTTGAACACGTCAAACACTTCTGGACAGGCTTCGACGAGGTTTTTCGGATCCTCCGCCCGGATGGGGTGCTGCTTGTTTGCACCCCATTTTACTTTCACGTTCACGACTACCCCAGCGACTACTGGCGATTCACCCCCGAAGCAATCGATTCGCTCCTGGAACGCTACCCGACGCGGGTGCTGGGCTGGCACGGTCCCAACCGGCGCCCACTCAACGTGTGGGCGGCTGCCTTCTGCGAGCGAGCCATAACCCCCACCGAGGAACGAATCGCCGCCTACAAGCAACGGCTGGCCAAGTACGCGAAAGAGCCGGTCGGCTGGGGCCGCCAGTTGAGGTTCAGGCTGGGCCGGATCTTGTGTGGTCGGCGACCGTTCGCAACACACCTCGACCGCGAAAAGTGGAGTACCGAAGTCCGCTGCACGTGACGGCCGAATGGTCCGCCCTCCCTACCCCGGTGGCAAGGCCGTTGCCGCGGGTCGTGGACGCCACGGTAGCCGTGCAACTCGGCCCCTACCCAAGCAGAGGTAAGGCAGACGCCAGTAAATGACCTACCACGATCATGNNCCACGGGCGGCTTGCCCGCCCGTGTGGTGCCTTCACGGGCGGACAAGCCGCCCGTGGCACCCGATCCCACTGGGAGATTTCCTCTCACCAACTGCCTAATGCCGCACTCCGTGGCGGCCCTGCTGGAGGGTACGAGGCGGGCGTGAATCCGCACCCAATGCCAGGAAATCGGACGATCCCGGGCCAGCGGCGGTTGCTCGCTGTGTCGAACTGTTCTAGAGTGGGACAGCGAACGGCTGTGTGAGTTTTTGTCACTCAGTCGGGGCACGCCCTGGCGGATTCCCGTAGCGCCAACACCTTTCATCCTCGAAAGGGCAAACCCATCGCGAGGTGGGGGCGCAAAGCTACGGGCCTTCAGTCCACCCCTGTTTTTCCCGGACGAAGGTCGCCTGGTTGCCGAAGGGGTGGCGTGGTGACAACCCCGTTCATCCCCGGAGCGGTACGTTCAGGCAACTGACCGTCATCGTTCTGTTGCACTGCGGGAGCCGGGTCAAACCGGTCCCGCCAGGGCGTCCCTGCTAGTTCACCCTTCACGGATACATCTTCCTCGAAGAAATGGCCCGCAGATGACACAGATCTACGAACGCAGATAAAATCTTGATCAAAATGAATTTGGATTGATCTCGATTTTATCTGCGTCGAAGTCAGCGTCATCTGCGGGCCATTGCTTCTGAGTTCAGTGGGCCATTCTGCCCCAGCCTGCCTACCCCCCCGCACCAAACCACCCCAACAGCAATAGAATATCCGCTGACCACCGGCCGCACATCGCGGCGGGTCATGGCCACCGGAGACCCGTACTTGGTCCTGTTCGCTGCTGAGCCCGAGCCCGGGATCACCACGACCGCCTTGGGGCTCCTCATTGTCCCAGCGCTGATCGTTCTCAACGGTTTCTTCGTGGCTGCCGAGTTCGCCCTCGTCGCGGTTCGCAAAACTCGGGTCGAGGAACTGGTGAACGAGCGGCGTTACGGAGCCGCCGCGCTGATGCACGCGGTCAGCCACCTGAACCAGAGCGTGGCGGCCTGCCAACTGGGCATCACCGTTGCCAGCCTGGCACTCGGATTCGTCAGCGAGCCGGCCATCGCCCGCCTCTTCCACCCCCTCTTCGCGAGTTTCCCGGACGACTGGCAAGGGCCGGTCACCCGGGCGTTTTCGGTCATCCTCACCCTTGGCCTGATCACCTACCTCCACGTCGTGTTCGGGGAGCAGATGCCCAAACTCGCGGCTCTTCAGTCCTCCGAGTTGATGGCTCTCTGGGTGGCTCGCCCGATCAACTGGTTCGCTCGGGCCGCCGGACCGCTCATCACCCTCATGAACGGGACCAGTGGATGGTTCCTTCGCCGCTGTGGGTATCGGGCTGAGCAGAACGAGGGCGAGGTTCACACGATCGCCGAGTTGCGGCTGCTGGTTGAGGACAGCGAAGAGGCCGGGGAGATCGATGCCGACGCGGCGGACATGGTTCTGAACGTGTTCGCGCTGCGCGACAAGACGGTCGGAGACTGCCTGGTTCCGCTTGAAAAAGTTCTCGGGCTGGCCCTGAACACCCCGCCAGATAAAGTGCTTGAGGTCGCCCGGCTCGGCGCGCACACCCGGATGCCCGTGTACGATGGCTCCCCGGACAATGTTGTCGGGATCGTCAATACCAAGGATCTGTTCTTTCTGTTCAGCACGTCGGGTGTGGTGCTGCTTGAGGACGCCCTCTACCCGGCCACCTTCCTCGACCCCAACGAGCCGGTCGCGAATGCGTTCAAGCTGTTCCGCAAGTCACACCGCCCGATGGCCATCGTCCGGGACAAAACCGGAAAAGTGCGGGGGTTGATCACGCTGGAGGATGTCCTCGAAGAAATCGTGGGCGATATTGAGGACGAACACGACGTCCCGGTTCCTAAACTGAAGTTGGCTCGCCGCGCTGCGGCGGCGAAGCCGAACCCGCCCGGGAGTCGGGATCGCCCAGCCGGGTCGTGACGGGAGAGCGCGACAGCCGCTGTCTCCCGCCTGATCCGGATTGCTGGCGAAGAGGGGATGGATTGCCCCCGCTTGAGAGCAATCAACAACCGGCTCACGCCGGTTCCACTGGAGGAGGTCTTGATGCGACTGTTGACCGCGTTTGTCCTGGGGGCTGGGCTGGTCCTGGCTGCGGTTGGCCCCACCCCGGCCGATGATAAGGACAAGAAGTTGACCCGGCCGGACCTGGACTCCAAGGAATGGAAGAAGCAAAAGTCCGGGCTGGAAATCTGGGAGGTGAAGGAGGGGAAGGGGGAGGAGGTCAAGCCCGGCGGGAATGTGAAGGTCCACTACACTGGGTGGCTGACCGACGACAAGGGAACGATTTTCGACAGCAGCGTCCAGCGGAACGAGCCGATCGAGTTCCCACTTACCGGCGTGATCAAGGGGTGGCAGGAGGGCATCCCCGGGATGAAGCCGGGTGGAGTCCGGCGGTTGAAGATCCCATCCGACCTGGCTTACGGGAAAAAGGGAGCCGGCCGGGTGATCCCCGCTGACGCCACCCTGATTTTCGAGGTGGAGTTGCTGGAAGTGAAGTAATCACCCCGATCGCGCTGGCAACCTGATGGAGACCGAATTTGACCAGGCAGCCGGGAGACTTCCAGCCGCCTGGAGTGTCACCCCGAGAGACCCTCAGTTGGGCAAGGAGCAAGAGCCGATGGATGATAAACTGAAACGACCGGATCTCACCTCACCCGAATGGAAGAAACTGCCGTCCGGCCTGGAAACCTGGGATGAGAAGGTGGGAGAGGGGAACCCGGTTCCACCCGGTGCGAAGGTCAAGGTCCACTACACCGGATGGCTGACTGACGCCAAAGCGACGATCTTCGACAGCAGCGTGCAGCGGGGCCAGCCGATCGAATTCCCACTGACCGGCGTGATCAAGGGCTGGCAGGACGGCATTCCGGGAATGAAGCCGGGTGGAGTCCGGGTGCTCAAGATTCCTTCCGATCTGGCCTACGGGAAGCGGGGGGCCGGCGGGTTGATCGGGCCGGACGCCACCCTGGTGTTCCGGGTCGAGTTGCTCGCAGCGAAGTGATTTGGTCAGCCTCACCCACCCGTGTAGACCGGCATCGGTCTAACGGGAGTGCGAGGCTCCTGCCGAGCGTGAAGTGGTCCGGCTCGGCAGGAGCCTCGCACTCCCGTGTATGCATCCAATCGTTTTCCCCACAATGCGACATTTTGGGTAGGTTCGTGCCTGGGGGCATCATGCCGGCACGTCTCACCCGGCCGTACCCATCTGCTCAATTGCCTGCCATAGATCCTCCTGCACCGGCATAATGGACAGCCGCGGCAATCGCACCAGTTCCCAATCCGCGAACCGTTTCTGGGCCTTGATAGCAGCGAGCGGCACAGGTCGGGCGAACGCTCGCACGGGTTCGACCGTCACCACCACCCGCTTACCGGTTTCGTCGTCGGGCGCGGGGCGGGGGTCCGCACTCACCCGCATCACTCCGGCAACCGCCTTCTCGTCGCCAGTGTGGTAGAAGAAGACCAGATCGCCGGATTTGACCGCCCGCAAGTGCTTTTGGGCGAGAGCGTTCGTGACACCGTCCCAGGTTGCGGACCCGTCCCGTTGGAGGTCGGCGAAACTGTACGAATCGGGCTCTTCCTTGAACAGCCACAGCCCCATGATGTGTCCTCCTGTCGATCGGACCGGGATGAGTTGTCTACCGCGGTAAGATACTGTGGCGTGGCCCCGGCGAACTCACCTTGTTTTCACACCTTGACCGCCGGGGTCACGCCTCATTTGAGCGTCAGGCAACCGGGAGGTTCCCTTCTGCTGACTCTTTCGTTTTCGGATTTCTCTCTGTGTCCTCTGTGACTCTGTGGTTAACCCGGGTTTTGAATCAATCAAATTCACCACAGAGTCACAGAGGGCACAGAGAAACCATCGATTGGTCAAATTCACTTTTTTGGCTCGTCGGCATCGCGGAATAGAACCCGGCGAGCCGTTTCGAGTTGCTCCGGCGACCAGCGGGTGAGTTTCTCCCGGGCCAACTCGCGGATCTTGCGGATCGCCGGGGCCGCCTTCATCGCTTCGAAGTGGCTGGCCATGACCAAGGTCGCGGGAACCCCCTGTTTCTGGAGGTCTTCTGGCCACTGACTGGCCAGGGGGACCAGCCCGTCGCCGTCGATGCGTCGGAGCTTACAGATCACGCAGACCATCTCAACTTTCGGGCTCAATGGCCGCTTGCTGGTCTGGACGGCCTCCATCCGCACGCTCGGAGCGAGCGATTGCACGAACGGAGCCTGCACTTTCGGATACCCGGTTTTGAATACCGACGCCAGTTCCGACCCCAGGTTCGGGGTTGCCACCTCGATCAGTTTCGTCACCCCGGCATCGGGGTAATTTTCGACGAAGAGCCGGGCAATCACACCCCCGGCCGAGTGCCCGATCAATACGATATCCTGGTAACCGACCTTCCGTAACTGCTCGACCGCATCGCGTAACCCGGGTGTGTGTGGGACCACATCGAGTGGGACTGTCTGCGCGTATCCAAACGCAAAGACGTCCGCATCCCAGGCGAGGGTTTTCACGAGTTCGCTTTTCGGCTCCTGCCAGTCGTGCATTTCCGGGCGGGTCACCTTGGCGGGCCGTAGCGGGTGCAACTTGAGCCCGGGAATCAGAAGGATGGCACGTTCCTTGCGTCGTTCTCCGGCCAGCCACCACGGTTTCGCGGTCATGTCCGGCGAAACCTGCCAGAGTTCTGTCGGGAGTGTCGCGGCTGGCGCAGCGAACACCGCGACGACAAGCGGCAGGCTGGGTGGCATGGTGAACCCTTCAGGCAGAATGCCGGGCGACTCCTGGCTGTGCGGTTGTAACGGATAAGCCGGGTTTACCGCAACTGTCTTTGCGACCGGAGGTGGGTACCGGTGGCAATTCCGCCAGAGGATGAAGGGAACCCCGGCTGCGGGTCGATGAACTGCCGCGACCTGGGATGTGAGCGCCAACCGACCGGCCTGTCCGCACCCCGCAGGAGGCGAACCCAACATGGGCGTTCTACCCGACTGGATGATCGAGCGTGATGTGAAGATCGAGCCGTTCGCGCCGCAGCAGCACCGACCTGGCGTGATCTCTTACGGCGTCACAAGTTACGGCTACGATGTCCGGGTCGACAGGCACTTCAAGGTGTTCACCAATGTCTGGGGCATCACGGTCGACCCGAAGCACTTCGACCCCAAGTCCTTCGTCGATGTCGAAGGCGATTTCTGCCTGATCCCACCCAATAGCTTTGCTCTTGCGGAGACGGTGGAGTACCTGGAAATCCCCCGCGATATCCTCTGTGTTTGCGTCGGGAAAAGCACGTACGCACGTTGCGGAATTATTGTCAATGTCACGCCACTGGAGCCCGAGTGGCGGGGCCGAATTACCATTGAAATTTCTAACACAACCCCTTTACCAGCCAAGATTTACGCTGGTGAAGGGATCGCCCAGATTCTCTTCCTGACAGCCCAGGCCGTCTGCCGCACGAGCTACGCGGACAAGAAGGGCAAGTATCAGGACCAATCCGGCCTGACCCTGCCATTCGTGCCAGGTGCCGACCCCGGGCGGGGCAACAATTCAGGACTCCCGGACAGAACCTAACCCCCCAACCCCCTTCCCTGAGAAGGAAGGGGGAGCTGGAGACCACGGTAAGAACCTAACCCCCCAACCCCCTTCCCTAGGAAGGAAGGGGGAGCGGGAAGGTGGTTATCAACCATCTGATAGAACGACATGTGACAACCCCGACTCACCGCTTGATGTCGTAGCAGAAGAGCAACTCCTGGTCGCGGATGTAGAGTTTTCCATTGGCGACCACCGGGTGGGTCCACAGGCCGCCACTTGGTCGGCGCAGAGTGGATTTGCGGGGGAGTTTGAGCCGTCCTGCCTCGGTCCAGCCCTCGGGGGTTGGCTGGACCAGAGCCACGATCCCGTCTTTCTCGGTACAGCAGTAGAGAAGGCCATCCGCGCAGGTCACCGAACCGCGGCCAAGCGCCTTGTCCGACCAGACGACCTTGCCCGTCTTGAACTCTTGACAGAACCAGCCGAGGGTTTCCGAGTGGCCGTACACATGGCCATCGACCAGCACCACCCCACCATCGCGGTTGTCCACGGTCTTGTTCGTGTAGACTCTCTCGGCCCCAATCTCGCTGCCCTTGGGAGTCAGTTTGATCAGATCGCACCCCTGGTTGAAGCCAACCGTTGCGTAGAGGCAATTGTCGTGGAAGATCGGAGTTGCGATCACGACATCGTCGAAGGCGGGGTTCCGGCGAAAGGACCAGAGCTTCTTGCCATTGGCGGCAGCGACCCCGACGGCCCCGCCGTTTGTGACCTGGACATACTGTTTCACCCCGCCGATCTCGACTGCCAAAGGTGAGGAGTACGATGCCTGGTCGGTGACATCCTGGCTTTGCCAGAGCACTGCCCCAGTCCCCGGATTGAGGGCAGCGAGCAACCCCCGCTTACCGCCGGGGACACAGATGAGCCGATCGCCATCCAATAATGGCGAACTGGCGTACCCCCACCCGAGGGACGTGGGCTCAGTGAGGCCGCCGCCGATCGGATCGACCTCGCCACCAAGATCGCGTGGCTGATTCTTCCGCCATGTCTCCTTCCCACTCGCGGCTTCCACACAGACCAGATCGCCGAACCCGCCCAGCGCGTAGACACGCCCGCCGCCGACGGTGGGGGTGGCATTCGGTCCCACGTTCCAGGAATTCCCCTTCCACTGGAAGAGTGGTCCGATTTCGGTGGACCAGACCTGCTTGGCCGTCCCGCCCGCAACGGTCTTGATATCCAGCGCGATCAGGCGCTCGGCCTCGCCGCGACCACCCGCGAGGTAAAGCCGGTCGCCGACCACGGCCGGCCCGGAGTACCCGACCCCGGCCTCATCGTAGGTCCAGAGGAGGGCAGGCCCTCCCTGCGGCCACTGTTTGAGCAGCCCGGTTTCGCGAGAGACACCGTCCCGGGCAGGGCCGCGATACTGCGGCCAGTCGTCAGCACGAAGAGCGGGTGTGAAGCCCAGAAGCACGACCGCGACCCATCCGAACGTCCTCATGCTGTCTCTCCCAGGTGAACACACCGCTGATTCGTGAGCCCCACGACAGCCATCCGAACCGGGTTGCCTGAGTGTGTGACAACGCGGTTGGCGATGGCCCGACACGTGGGGTGTGTTGCGATCATCCGCCTTTACCATGATCGCGTCAACCCTTTGTTGCGTAACGAGTTGGTAACTGACATGGGCGGGTCCGAAGAACCGCCGGACGGACGAAGGGTGTTCCGAAGCATCGTCCGAGCCCGGAGAAGGTGTGCCCCTCCGTGTGTGCCTGCTCCGGGGCTCATCCGGGCAGGGTCCGGGATTCCGGTTTGGCGAGCGGGTGCTGGTCCTTGCGGCCATCGGCAACCACCGCGACCCACTCGGCCAGACGTCGGCCGAGCAACCGACAGGTGGTCCGGATTTCCGCGTCCCGAGGCTCCCGGGCGGCGATTGCTCCGTAGTGGGCGGTCGTGATGGCTCCGCCGTAGTCAGTGACCCCGAAGACCAGGAACCCGAAGTTGATGAGGACCGTGAGCAGTGACTGACAGGCCATCTCGGCCCCGCCGCCCCAGCCACCGGCCGACGAGAACGCACAGGCGATCTTGCCATCCACCTTCCCCCAGTGGTGGAACATCGCCTCGTCCCAGAATCGCTTCATCTTCCAGGACAGAATGCCCATATTCGTGGGGCTACCGACGGCCAGCCCGTCGCACCAATACACATCCTCCGGTGTGGCGGCGTCCACCTCGCGAGTGCGGACCTCGATACCCGGAATCTCGCTGGCCCCCGCAGCGACGAGTTCGGCCATCTTGCCCGTGTTCCCACTGGCTGAGTGGTAGAGCACCAGCACCTTGCCCATCGTGTGTTCCTCCGTCCGT
The DNA here is from genome assembly GCA_003136315.1 of Gemmataceae bacterium. Lineage (GTDB taxonomy): Bacteria > Planctomycetota > Planctomycetia > Gemmatales > Gemmataceae > Urbifossiella. The sequence goes on from PLDW01000328.1 coordinate 26,825, forward strand.
GGGTCCGTCCGGGGTGCGATCTCCCCAGTGTGCCCGAATCGCGAGAAAACACTGTGAATCACGAGTGAAGGCGAATAGGTCGGTTGTATTAGGCAGTTGGTGAGAGAAAAATCGACCAGTGGGATCGGG
>PLDW01000101.1 GCA_003136315.1 Gemmataceae bacterium
GCCCTCCCGTTAGACCGATACTTGCTTCGAGAATGAGACAGCCTCTGCGGGTTGCTGTATGAAGCTCACTTCCCTCGGTTGGGTTCGTCTTTCTCGATCAGGAGTTCGGCACGGGGGTATCTCCCCGTGCCCATCCCATTGTGAAAGACCCACAGGAGGCGGGTCTCTTTCACTCCCGATTTCTTCAGATCTCGGTCGGAACCGTGTGGCATCAGGGTTTTCTTGTTCAGTTTCACACCGGACAGGGGAACTGGGACAATCGTTACCAGTGCAGAGGGTTCGCAGTCCTGGCAGGTGACCCGGAAGAAAGCCTCCTTCTGCTCGGTGAGCAGAACACCGCCGACCGTTCCATCCGTCCGAGTGAAGGCGACCCGGATAATGATCGGCCCGTCCTTGTCACCCCTTTGGAACGAGAACCGCATCAATTCGTTCGGCGCGGCGTCTTGATTCTCCAGTTCGCGGAGGACGACGTGGAACCGCTGTTTCTTGGGGATCTCAACCTTGTACTTGTAGATGTTGAGATTATGGACCTCGACCAGATCGTTGACATCGATGGTTTGGTAGGTGAAGCCGAAGGGTTGATCGCTCACGGGAGCGGCCGGACCCTTGGTTGCAGGTGGTTTCGGCGGCTCCTCGCTCCCTGCGACCCACAGTCCGCACAGAGTGACGATGCCGAACAGCGCACTTACACTCACACCCCACCGCAACTTTGCGTTCATCATGGTTCGATTCGCTCCTTTTGCAAGTTCGAGAACAGTTTCTGACACGCCAGGTGATCCTCCCACTGCAAACAAACCGGCAGCCTGGGTCGTGGCGGCGACGAATGTCGGCATCGGTGTTGCCGAACCACTTGTGAGAGCGACGACCAACATGCCAGACGACATTCCGAAACCGCGCGCTGAGAGACGCCGCCGGAGCCGGTCCTTTGCCCTGGCGATCCGGGCGGCCAGCGTCCCGATGGGCACTCCGAGCCGCTCGGCAGCAATCTGATGTGTGAGCCCCTCGAAGAAACACAGGAGGACGGGGACTCGGTAACGATCTGGCAAACGCGCGACCTCATCGTGTAAAAGCCGTATGAGTGTTGGGTCCAGCCCATCTGGCTGGTTCGGAGCTGGGGCCTGATTCAGGAGGTCGAGTGGTCTCGCGCTGAGACGCTCCGCACGAGTTGCGGCTCGGGTCGCTATCCGTCGGGCCACCCGGTATAACCACCCGGCCACTGCTCCACGACCCACCCCGCGCGCCTGCCGAGCGAGAGCCAGAAACGTCGCTTGACAGGCGTCCTCGGCGGAGTGATGGTCCCCGAGAACACCCCGGCAGACCCGCAGCACCATCCCGGTGTGTCGCCAAACGAGCAACTCGAATGCGGTCGCATCCTGGCTTGCGACAAACCGGGCGAGCAGGTCAGCGTCGCCCACCCCGTTGGCGTTAGTGGCTGCCAGGTCGCAGAGGAGGGTCGGGAGTCGAGGGATCATCAGACGCTCCAGGGCGAACCTAACCGTGAAGTGTCTCTCGCAGCGAATCTGCATTCCTATTTTTTCCGCCCCGTTTCACGATACCTGCCCCCCAGACGTGTCCCAGATGCCCTCGCACCAAGTGTGACCCATGTTGCCGCTCATGTCGTTGCGCAGAAAGCGGCCAGGGTCGCCAGGCAATGCATTAAGTGTCAATTTAGTAAGCACTTATGCTGAACTGACCCAGTTTTTTCTGGAAACACCGGGATGAGGTTGAGGACCGCGGGGCTCGTGTTCTTATACTTTCTCCATCTGAACCGCCCGGGTCATGACCTACCCATGCGCTTTGACCAGATGACAATCGTTGGTGTCGGCCTGATCGGTGGCTCGGTCGGGCTCGCGGCCAAGGCCCGTGGAGCGGTGGATCGTGTGGTCGGGACCGCCCGAGACCTGGCGAACCTGGAGCTGGCGGCGGAGCTCGGGGCCATCGATGCCTGGACAACCGATCTCGGTGAGGCTGTCCGCGATGCAGCGCTCATTGTCGTCTGTACGCCTGTCGATCGGATCGCTGATGTGATCCTCCAGGCCGCGCTGCACTGTCGGGTCGGTGCCATCTTCACGGACGGTGGGAGCACGAAAAAGACCATCGTCGATGTCGTTGGCGATGCGTTGCCGAGAGGGGTGTCCTTCGTCCCCGCGCACCCGCTCGCAGGCTCCGAGAAGAATGGGGTTCAAAACGCCCGGGCCGACCTGTTCGTGAACCGGACAACGATCCTGTGTCCAGGTTGTGGGGGCGATGCGGAGGCGTTTGGCCGGGTGGAGGCGTTTTGGCAGAGCCTTGGGTCTCGCGTTGTGGTCATGACCCCGGACGAGCACGACCGTGTACTCGCCTCCACCAGCCATCTGCCTCATGCGGTCTCGGCTGGTCTGGCTGCGGTGACCCCGATGGAGTGGCTTCCGCTGACGGCGGGCGGGTTTCGCGATACGACCCGGATCGCAGGGGGCGATCCGACTCTGTGGGCGGCGATTTTCCAGGCGAACCGGGATTCAGTTTTGGCCGCGTTGGGGCAGTTCACAAATCGACTCGACGAGTTCAGGCAGCTCCTGGAGGCTGGCGATGGGGCTGGCCTGGTTCACTGGCTCGGCGAGGCCAAGAAGGTGCGAGATGCTTTGGGAAGTTGAGATCCGGCCGAAGGGCCGCGACGGCGAACGGGAACGCGTGTGCGACGAGTTCGACCTGCTCACCCACGCCCAGCGCGGCGGGGATCTGGTCACGGCGTCCGCGCGCGGATTCCTTCTCGAAGGCGACCCCGCCGAGTCCGATCTGGACTTGCTTGTCTCCGATATCCTCACCGATCCACTTGTGGAGAACGGCGAGGTCCGTCTCGGGGGACTCCGACCAGGGTACTACTACACCGTCCTGCTCAAACCTGGAGTCATGGACCCCGTCGCCGAGACCGTCCTCGAAGTTGCCCGGACCCTCCGCCTTCAGGTGGATGCGGTCCACACTTTCCGCCGCTACTACGGCCCCCCGGAAATTGCCTCCAACGACCGGGATGTGCTTTTCCGCAAGATCCTTGCAAACGAAGCGATCGAACAGATCGTTGTCGGACCCGTGCGGGCCGACCATCTCACAGTCGGTTCTCCCTACACGTTTGCACTGACAACTGTGCCGCTGACAGCCCTCGACGCCGACGGACTGGTGGCACTGAGCAAGCAAGGGATGCTTGCCCTCACGCTGGATGAGATGCAAGTCATCCAGGCCCACTTCCGGGGGTTGGATCGGGAACCAACCGATTGTGAGCTGGAAACCATTGCACAAACCTGGTCCGAGCACTGCTCCCACAAAACCTTGAAAGGCACAATCCGACTGACGGACCGAGTGACCGGCGAGACCCGAACCTACGCCAATCTCCTGAAGGAGACGGTGTTTGCTGCGACTCATGAGATCCGAACACGGCTCGGCTCCGACGACTGGTGCGTGAGTGTCTTCTCCGATAACGCGGGTGTGGTGAAATTCGATGATCGGCACCACCTCTGCTTCAAGGTCGAGACCCATAACCATCCATCTGCAATCGAGCCTTATGGTGGTGCCAACACTGGGCTCGGAGGGGTGATCCGCGACCCACTCGGGACAGGAATGGGCGCCAAGCCGGTGTGCAACACCGATGTATTCTGCTTTGCCCCGCCAGACTTTCCGCCGGACGAACTCCCGCAGGGGGTTCTCCACCCGCGGCGAGTGATGCAGGGGGTGGTCGCGGGTGTTCGCGACTATGGCAACCGCATGGGCATTCCCACAATCAACGGGGCAATCGTCTTCGACGACCGCTACCTCGCCAACCCGCTCGTCTTCTGCGGAACGGTCGGGTTGCTTCCGAAGGATATGGCGTTCAAACGTGTCCAGGCGGGGGATCTGATCGTGGCAGTTGGAGGGCGGACCGGTCGCGATGGCATCCACGGGGCCACGTTCTCTTCGCTCGAACTCACCCACGAGTCCGAGACCATCAGCGGAGGGGCGGTGCAGATCGGGAATGCGATCACGGAGAAGAAGGTTCTCGACGTGATCCTCCAGGCCCGGGATCGTGGGCTTTATCACGCGATCACGGATTGCGGGGCAGGGGGGTTCAGCTCGGCGGTCGGCGAAATGGGGGCGGACCTTGGCGCGGCCGTTGAGCTTCAGAATGCTCCGCTCAAGTACGAGGGCCTCAGCTATACGGAGATCTGGATTTCGGAGTCGCAAGAACGGATGATCCTGGCCGTTCCGCCGGGAAAGCTGGCTGCGCTTCAGCGTCTTTGCCAGAGCGAGGACATGGAGGCCGCTGTCCTCGGCACGTTCGAGCCGACCGGCCGGTTGAAGTTACAGTTCTGTGGGCAGACTGTCGCTGACCTTGACATGCACTTCCTCCACGATGGGCGTCCTGTCTCGATCCGGAATGCAGAATGGAGTAGTTGGACAAAAAACGACTCCTCTGAAGCGGTTGGGTCAGGCACCGAGTCTGCAATGCGTAATCCCCAGGCGGCATTGCTGGCGATTCTGGGCACTTACTCGGTTTGCTCGAAGGAGTGGGTCATTCGACAGTACGACCATGAAGTCCAGGGCGGAAGCGTTGTCAAGCCGCTCGTCGGAGTCGCCAACGATGGGCCGTCCGACGCGGCGGTGCTGATGCCTGTTCTCGGATCGTGGACTGGGGTGGCCATCGGATGTGGTCTCAACCCGCGGTATGGCGATCTCGACCCCTACGCGATGGCTGCTGCAGCGATCGATGAGGCTGTGAGGAATGTGGTCGCTGTCGGGGCTGATCCTTCGCGGACAGCAATCCTGGATAACTTCTGCTGGGGCAACGTGAATGATCCGCAGGTTCTCGGTGCGCTTGTCCGAACCGCTGAAGCCTGCCGGGATGTGGCGATCGCGTTTGGCACCCCGTTCATCAGCGGGAAAGACAGCCTCAACAACACGTATTCGGGGACACACGGTGAGCGCCTCGACATCCCCCACACCCTGCTCGTCTCGGCCCTCGGTCGGGTGCCGGATGTTCGTACCTGCGTGACGATGGACCTGAAGGAATCGGGAAATGATCTCTACCTTGTTGGGCTCACCCACAACGAACTGGGCGGTTCACACTTCCATCTCGTGACAGGGCAGGGGGGTGGGGCTCCTCCCCGGGTGGATCTGGAACTGGCACCCAAGGTGTTTGCCGCGGTTCACATGGCGATTCAGGGAGGGCTTGTCCGGTCCTGCCATGATCTGAGTGAGGGGGGATTGGCGGTCGCGATCGCAGAGATGGCGTTCGCCGGTGGGATCGGGGTCGATTTGACCGACATGGCAAACCTCCCGGGTGCTCTGGGACTGACCGACGAAGCCAGGCTCTTCAGTGAATCCCCGACCCGGTTTCTGATCGAGGCCCGACCGGACGATGCCGCTGCCCTGGGGTCGACTTTCACGGAAATGCCATTCGTTCGGATCGGACGCACAGTTTCTGAGCCCCGATTACGGGTTGCTGGCTCCAACGGCGAGTGGCTCATCTGGTTGAAACTCTCGGAGCTGAAAGAGGCATGGCAGAAACCACTCCGGTGGTGAGTGATATAATCTCCTGACGGGCGCGGGTTCCGCGTCTCTCTGGTGCCTAGGGGTCAGCGGGGGGAAGCCACTCTTCCCGGTCTGACTCCCCTTTGGCGGGGGGCAGGAGCTAATATNNAAGCACCGGCGGGCTGACGCCGCGCCGCTCGCCCTAATCGGGTATCCTTTCTCCTGCCCACCGCCTTTCGACTGTCTCCGACCCGGGGGCCACATGTCGCGGTTGATCCACCTGCCCATCGTGTTCGCTTTCTCGATCGTGATGGTCGCCCAACCGACTCGCGCATCGGCTCAGCCTGCGCCCATCAAACCGGACGACGAGCTGGTCAAAAAGGTCGAAGAATCGATTCGAAAAGGGGTCAACTACCTCAAGAAGCAGCAGACTCCCCAGGGTCACTGGGAAGGAACCGTCCTGAAGTACCTTGCCGACATGGACGGCGGTGCGACGGCGCTGGTCACCCTGGCGCTCCTCAACTCCGGGGTTCCGCCAGAAGATCCGGCCGTGGCCAGGGCTCTCGACTACCTCCGAACATTGCCCCCCCGAAAAACCTATGTGGTCGGTCTCCAGAACATGGTGTTCGCTGAGGCCCGGCAAGCGAAGGATCGGCCACGGATTCAGGAGAACGTCGAGTGGCTGGAACAGCGGGCGATCGGGTACAACCGTGGGGCCGGTCGGCTGGAGGGTTGGAGCTACCCTGGTGGGCATCTGGGGGACAACTCGAACACACAATACGCTCTACTCGGGCTTTACGCGGCCAAGCAAGCTGGGGTGAAGGTGAGCGACGACACCTGGAAAGCAATCCAGGAATATTACACTCGTACCCAGGGCAAGGCGACCGACACGACCGGCTTCTGGACCTACCAGAACGCCAGTTTCGACAAAGTGGCCAGTTTCACCATGACCGTTGCCGGGGTCTGCGGGCTCCTGATTGCCGGGATGGGGCTCGACCAAAGTGCCCAGCAACTTGATCCGGCAACGGGTGTGGCCAAAGCCTGTGGGGTGTACTCCGAAAATGACGCAGTTGCACGTGGGATGAACTGGATCACAGCGAACTTCTCGTTCGAGCAAGGGAAGTCGATTTTCTACAACGTCTATGGGATCGAACGTCTCGGTCGGCTCTCCGGACAACGGTTCATCGGCCGGCGCGACTGGTATCGAGAAGGGTGCGTGTACCTCATTGATTCCTGCCAGGACCGCCAGACCGGGGCGTTTAGCCGCAAAGGCGGGAACATTGATGGAGCGGATGTCCTTTCCACGGCGTTCTCGGTCCTGTTTCTCTCCAAGGGCCGGACCCCCGTATTAATCAGCAAGTTTGCCTGGGGGGATTACCAGGATCGAGGGGGTGGGACGTTCGTCGAGCGGGGTGGACCACGGGAAGGAGTGGTGAACTGGAACCGCAAACACAACGATGCCCGCCATCTGGTCGAGTTTGCCAGCCGGGAGCTGTTCAAGGGAGCCACCCTCGGGTGGCAGGTTTACGATACTCGTCGGCAGAGCCTGGAGACGGATGCGCAGATCCTGGCCGAGGTCGGGGTTCTCTTGCAATCGCCGGTGGTTTACCTGAACGGCCACGGGAGGTTGCCATTCGTGGGACTTCCGGGGGAAGTGCTGACGACCCAGGAGAAGGTTCTGCAGAAGTATGTGGACGAAGGTGGCTTTATCTTCGCCGAGGCGTGTTGCGGAGATCCAGAATTCACAGCATCATTCCGGGCACTGATGAAGCGGCTGTTCCCCCTGAACGATCTGCGTCCTCTCCCCGACACGCACGCGATCTGGACCGCATTTTACAAGGAGCCGGGGCTGGCGGCGTTCGCAGGTGTGGAGGGCCTGGAAAAAGGGTGTCGGACAGTCGTATTCTTCAGTCCGCGGCCGATGGCCGGTTACTGGGAAGAAGAGCGGTTTATGCCTGGTAAGGGAAAGCCCCCAGCACTACCAACCGACCCAGTTGCTCGCGGCGAAGCCGCCTACAAGCTGGCTGCAAACGTCATCGCCTACGCAACAGGGCTGGAACTCCCCAAACCGAAACTGACCACGACCAAGGTGTACGACCCAAACGCCGCCGAGAGTGGCCCCACTCGTGGCCTGTTCCAGGTGGCACAGCTCAAGTTCGCTGGCGATGCCGAGCCGGCTCCGGCTGCGGTCCGCAACCTGATGGGCTACCTCCGGGACCAGTACCGGCTGGAAGTGCGCACAGACAAGGCATCGCCCTCTCCCGGCCCCGGCGATGATAATCTCTTCAAGTATAAATTCATGTATTTCCACGGACGCAAACCGATCGACTTGAGCGATTATGACGCGGGGCACCTTCGAGCCAACCTCCAGACGGGAGCAATCCTGTTCGTGGATGCAGGATGCAACGGGTTCGAGTCGTGGAAGGCGTTCGATGCCTCCTTCCGGGCCACCTGCAAGAAACTCTTCCCCGAGAGCCCCCTCCAGGTGATCTCACCGAGCGACGAGCTGTTTTCCGGGAAAATGAATGGTGGCCAGGCGTTGACGAATGTGATCTGCCGACGGGAACGACCCGACGGCTCGGGTCCAGAGACGGAGAAGCGGTCTTACACCCCATACCTGGAGGGGGTGAAAGTCGATGGTCGATGGGTGATTGTGTATAGCAAGTACGACGTGGGGTGTGCCCTGGAGGGGAACAAAGCGGCTGATTGCATGGGACACGACAAGGAGAGTGCCCTGCGACTCGCCTCGGCCGTGGTGTTGTACTCGCTGAAAAGGTAACCGGAAGAAAAGGGCAGCCGGAATCCTCCCGGCCTCCTGATCCAGGAACCCGCTGAAGCCGTCACATTCCAGGGGCACGCATCGGTCTAACGGGAGGGCGAGGCTCCTGCCGAGTGTGAGGCTGGTCCAGCTCGGCAGGAGCCTCGCCCTCCCGTTTATACGTCTAATCGTCATTCCGTAGCTGCGACAACCTCTGCGGGTTCCTGTCAGGAGACCTGTCAGACTCCCTTGGCGGGCTTGACGGTTAACTTCACGTCTTTCCCATCTCGCTTGACGACCACCACCACCTCGCGGCCCGGGTGGACCTTGGCTGTGGCAGCCACCGTGTCGGAAAGGGTGTCGGTCCACCGCCCATCGATCGTCAGAACCCGGTCGCCGGACTGGATTCCGGCCGAGGCTGCGGCCCCACCGGTCAGAACGTCCTTCACCACGACACCGTCGGCCTCATCGTCTGCGTCCTTGTCCACGACCAATCCCCAGAGGCCAGCCGACGCGATCACCGCCGGATCCTTGGATTGGTTCTGGGCATCCATCAGTTTCTTCATCAGACCGTCCATGTAATCCCCGGGGACGTATCCGTTTGGGACCAGTGTGAGTTCCTTCTTCTGGTAGTCCACCGTCATTCGGTAACGGGCAAAGAAGGGGAACCCAATGATCCCGTCGATCGGCCCAAGGGCCTCCGAGATGAGCGCGACCGTCGGATGGTCCATCACGACAGCCGACACCTTCTCCAACTTCGCACCACCAATTTCGAGTGTCTTGATGGGTTGCGCGCCCATCGTCCCGAACATCCCGAATGTGGGTCTCTTGGTCTTCGGATCGAGAACCCCGGAGTCTTTTGCAATCTTGTTGTTGATGAGGTTCATCGGGGCACCGGTGTCGAAGATGAGCCGGTACGGTCCTTTGCCGTTGAGTTTCACCTGAACCGCCATATGCCGGGAAGACAACAGCTCGAACGGTACCACGACCGGTTTCTCGTCGGCCTTGGGGTCGGTCGCAGCCGTCTTGGTTTTCGCGGGTGGATCAGCGGCTGTGACCACTGAGGAAACCACTACGCTTGCCAGGAGAATCAGAGTCCAGATTGCACGCATGGTCATAGCCCCTTTCCGAGTTCGAGGGTGAGAGTCTTGGATTCGTCGCCGCGCTTCACAATGACTTTGAGTGTCGTTCCGACCCCCGCCTTGGCCAGCGCGCGGGCCAGGTCACGCCCATCGTCGACCGAGATATTTCGGATCTGCTCGATTTTGTCACCGGACTTGAACCCCGCCTTATCAGCCGGGCTCCCGGGTAGCACCTTCTTCACAACGATCCCATCGGTATCATCGATTTCCACCCCCACGAACCCCCGCGGCACCGTCGCGAAGTTCGGTTTCATCCCCATGAGGCTCGCGAGAGTCTTCATGAGTGGCCCAAGCATCTCCAGCCCGCCCTGGCCTTTTGCGCCTCCGATGGGTACAAGCGGGGGCGGGACAAAATCGGCCAACGGCTCGAAAACGAGCTTGTCGGTTGTGAAATCGTACTGGATGCGATACTTGGCGAGCACGTTGTAGCCGATCACCCCATGTAACTCGACCCCTGCAAGCCCCATCCCATTCATCCCTTCGAGCTGGAACAGGTCTTCCACCCGGCCACGAGCCTTCTCAACCGCAAGGCCGCCTTCCAGCACGAACGAGTCGAAGTTTGCCCACCCCTTCTCGTCAATCTCAGCCTTCGCCTTTTTGGCGACGGCCTTGGTGATGAAGACGGCCGGAGCGCCCGTGTCGAGGATCAGGTTAAACGGCCCTTTCCCGTTGATTTTGGCCCGGACCATGACGTGCTTGGTCTCGGTCAACCGGTAGGGAACCTCCGTCCGAGCCGAGTCTGCGGCTGCGGGTTTCGGGTCGGCCGCCCAGATGGGTGGAGCCAGTAGCCCGCACGCCAGTGCGAGCGCGAATCGCCGTCTCATCGAAGAGATCCTTATCGTGAGGAGCATCTGCTCGGTGCCAGTAGGCAACCGAATGGGCAGGGTGATGTAGGGATTCTACCCCGAAACCGCCATGAAGGGACATTTTGGATGCTCAGTCGAGCCAAGTGGGTCGATCCCCGCCCTTTGCTTCTGGCAGATGTGAGGCCGTAACCCACCGCCACAAACGTATCGCGGAGCGAATAGGGCTTGACCGGGACCGCACTTGGGGGATGATCGGAGGATTGCCACCAAGCATCTGGGAGCCAACGTGACCTCCGCCGAATTGGAATCCGTCCTCCGGACGGTTGAACCCGCTGTCCGGCTTGTCCGGGAGCGGCACCTCCGAAGCCTGCTCCACTATCTCCGGGACCACGGTGCGACCGTCCCCGCCAACCCGAACCTGCCCCTGTGGGTCTCAAGAGACGACCTTCGTTCAGCGGAGATGCGCTCTCTCACCCCCACAGAGGCCGACCCGGCCCGCTTGCTCCTCCTCGTCGCACCGGAGGATCTGGTGTCTGGTGGCAGATTGCCCGAAGAGGCACTCAGATCCTACTGGCGATTGATTTTCCAGGCAGCGGTGATGGCAGGGGTGGACGGCCGTCTCAGCGAGACGGACTGTGCCGACCGGCTGGCCCGATTCGGTCCCGCCGCGGAGCGGGAAATCCGGTACGTTCTGGAGTCCGACCGTCTTGTCGACCCCCAGGCGGGGTCGGTCGGATTCTACCGGGCGTTCGCCGCGACCTATCTTGATCTCCACGAGTTCGCTCGCGCCGAGATCGAGGAATTTTTCCCCAGCTTGCCCCGGCCCTCCGCAGTCCTCGCCGTGCTAGGAGACGGTCTGGACATTGCGCACCTCCTTGCCCAAACCAAGCCCCCCGGGGCTGCGAATCCCAGCTCCGAGCCTCAGCCACACGACCGCTGGGCCGACCCAGAACCGCCCCCGGTGTTTGCCCCGAGTGCTGCGGTTGAGACTGCCGATCCCAGGGGACTTCTCGCGCGTGCTGTGGAGGCGGAGCGGAAGGGGAATCTTGCCCGTGGTGCCATCCTCCGAACTCAGGCACTGGCCGAGGTCGATGGAAAGCAGGCTTCACCCACCGCGGGGCTATCAACAGTTGTCGGCCCATTCGTCGAAGCACTCGGCCGGATACTCGAATGGGACGATTCCACCTGCGCGGAATGGAGGCAATCGCTAGGGCCGCTGCTTGTTCGTGCAGGGGAGGGGATCTGGCCTCGGGCTGCCCGGTGTCTCTACGAATTGCAGAAGATCCCAACGGACCTGGCGCGCGAGGTCTATGCTGTTGACCTGGTGGAGGTCGTCCGAACGCTCGGCCGCCGCCCGATCAAGCGGCCACTTCCGCACGCTCGGGAGGTGATGATTTTGGTTCGGCTCCGGGCGGCCCAACGACAACTCTTGCGTAGCGGTCTGGGAGAACAGGCCCAACTCCGTCTCGATCACCTCTTTCGCCATGAAATCCACCGGCTCGAACATCGGATTCGCGAGACCCTAACACCCGTCATCATGAGCGCTCTTATGGGAGGTGGGTTCCAGGCGGAGAACCGGGTCGAAGAGGTCGCACGGGCAAAGGTGGTCGCCGAACTTCTCGACCGAATCTGTGAGCGTGGATATCTGCGCATTGCCGATCTCCGCGACGCGATCGCCCGCAACCAGTTGAAGATGCCCGACCTGAGTGGGCCGGGTGAACTCATCTCGGGCGATCCACTTCTGCGGAGCGACACTCGCCTCGCGTATGACCTGGATGGTGTTTACCGCCGAGGCGAGTTCTATCTCCGGTTGCTTCAGCGGGGAAGTTCGCTCTTCTTCGGAACTCCTCTTGGACGGCTGGTGACACTTTACCTGATTGGTCCATTCCTCGCAGCGTTCCTCACCCTGATGGCTCTTGAGGAACTCCGCCACATTGGGGGGAAGGTCACAACGTTCGTCTCCAAGATCCTGGCACCCAGGCCCGCCCCGCAAGCTCCGGTGCCTTCTCCTACCGTTACCGTTCCCGTGCCGGACACCGAAAGCGATGAGGACTTTGATGATGCCATCTGGTTCGATACGAACCAGGCGCTTGCCCTGGCGAAGGAAGCGGTCACTTCATCGGCCACCACACAAGCGACTGAAGAACACCACAGTTCGTTCCTGACCGAATGGCCGATGATCGTCGGGCTCTGGTTATTCCTTTTCATGGTATTTCATGTTCCACCGTTCCGTCGGGCGGTGCTAGCAGTGGTCAGTGCGGTCTGGTGGTGGCTGTGGTTCTTGGCGTGGGAGATGCCAGTCACTCTCTTGCAGTCATCAGTCATCCGGTCGATCCGGTACAGTCGAGCGTTCCGCTTCGTCCACCACCGGCTCGGAGGGGCGATCATCTTGACCGGGTGTTTTGTGCTCATCCTGAGCGCCCTCGGGGCAAGTACAGACCGCCGGCTCCGTTGGGGCGCTGTCGTATTCGGTTTCGCCGCGGTCGCATTGAACACACCGTGGGGATGGATACTCCAGGAGCGTCTCGCGGAGCGGGTGGGGAATGTCTGGCGGATGATCCGGGGGAATATGATCCCGGGATTGCTTGCCGCCGTGATCGACTGGTTCGCCCGGCTTGCGAATTGGTTTGAACGAAGACTCTATGCGGTCGATGAGTGGCTGCGATTCCGGGGTGGGCAATCTCAAGGCTCGCTGGCGATGAAGGCCGCGGTGGGTCTCCTCTGGTTCCCACTCGCGTACATCGCCCGGTTTGCGTTTAATTTGCTGATCGAGCCGCAGATTAACCCGATTAAACACTTTCCGGTGGTCACCGTATCACACAAGGTCATCCTCCCGATGACACCGAGCCTGGCCCAGGCTCTCAATGTTTCGGACGCAGCCGCCGCTGCCCTTCTCGGGGGCATCCCGGGGGTCTTCGGCTTCATCGCCTGGGAATTCATGGCCAACTGGAAGCTTTACCGCTCCAACCGATCGGAGCGGCTGACACCAGTGACGATCGGGTCGCACGGGGAATCGATGCGCGGACTTCTTCGGCCGGGGTTTCATTCCGGCACCGTGCCGAAAGTCTTCCGCCGGATGCGCGCGACCGATCGGCGAGATGTGCGAACGAACGCAGCCCGCCACAATAACGAACTCCATCACTTGGCCGAGGAGATTGAACATTTCGTAGCACGGGAGCTCGTCGGGTTACTCAAGGAGTGCTGGGAGTGGGACGCGATCCGGGTGGAGGTCGAGTCGGTCCACTTCGGCTGCCAGCGAGTCGTGATTGAAATGGACGTGGCGGCACTGGCTCGGGAGCCGTTCGCGATAGCATTCGAGAATCGGGCTGGCCGGGTAGGTGCGACCATCGAATGCCCCGGCTGGCTCTCTCGCCTGACTCCACCCCAACGCGAGGTCTTCCTGGCTGCCATTCGCGGCCTCCTGGACATGGCGGCCGCCGAACTGCTTGACGATGCGGAGCGATTGCCGGGCGTGGCGGCAGGGAAGGGCGGGGCGTATCCGGAACTCATCCGACCCTACACGTGGACGGAATGGATCTCGATCTGGGGACCGCCCAGGGAGAAGGGGACGGGATGATGAGGTGGTTGATCGGGTTGACCAGGATTGCACCGGAGGGATACAACCACTCGCCTGCTGCGTGAACCGAAAGGAGTCGGATGCCACCAACACTCTCACTGATCGTTCCGACTCGGGGCCGACCCGGCCCCCTGCGGCGATTCCTTGATAGCCTGGCTGCGACCACATCGCAGCCGGCCCGACTGGAAGTGATCCTCGTTGTCGATCACGACGATCCTGCGAGTCATCAGATCAGCCACCCCCGACTTCCGATTCGACAGGTTGTCGGCCCCCCGGGCCAAACGATGGGCGAGTTGAACGTAGCCGGGTTCGAGGCGTCGGTAGGTGCATTCGTCATGCTTCTGAACGATGATGTCGTGGTCCAGACTCGGGGGTGGGACGCGGTTCTTCTCCGGGCAGCCAGTCGTTTTCCCGACCAGATTGTGCTTGTTCACGTCAACGACACCCTGATGCGGGAACACCTCTGCACGTTCCCGCTACTCTCCCGGCGGTTTTGTGAGTTCGCCGGCGGGATTTGCCCCACTACCTATTTGCGATACCGGATCGATGACCACATCGAAGACATCTTCAACTTGCTCGCCGCACTCGGCGAGCGGCGGACGGTCTATTTGCCGGATGTGATATTCGAGCACCGCAATGCCGTCGAGCGACCTGGAACGGATCGGGTCTATGAAGCCGACCCGGCGATCCTCGCGGAAGACGCACCGCGGTTCGATGCGCTTTTCCCAGCCCGGAAGGAAATCGCCCTCCGGCTTCTTGAGATCATTGAGGGTCGGATTGATGCTGCGCTAACGGCCTCCCGAGAGGAGCAACTGGCATGCATCACAGACCCGTTTGCGCTCCGCACTCCTGGCCGGCAGATTGTCGTTCGGGCCGCGTGGTGGAGAAGGCACCCAGGTCTGCGCGCTCAGGCGATTGAGGCGGGCCGACGGGTGCAAAATCGCTATCGAGTGAGCGGCTCGTGGGGACTCCTCCGGGCCATTGGGCGACGGCTCGGGTGTCTCATACAAGAACCCGCAGAGGCTGTCGCACCTCCGGAAAGATGATTGGACGTATGTATGGGAGGGCGAGGCTCCTGCCGAGCTGTACCACCCTGACGCTCGGCAGGAGCCTCGCCCTCCCGTTAGACCGATGCCGTCTCCTGATGTGGGGGCGGCGGATTGTGGGCGGGAAGTCACCGGCGCGTGAGAGTGACGAATTCATCCACGCCCCGGCGTGGCCCAGACGTTTCTCGCGGCAAGAGTGTTGGGGGGACTGACAACTTCCCGGTGAGCAAATCCCTGTCAAGGTGGTGTGTGGTCATCTGGCGGAGGTGTTCAACCGTTGCTGGGCCGAATTTGCTGCTCACCATCTCCAGGTATCGCGGATGGGTATAGTAGGTCTGGAATGCCTCGTCCCGGAATCCGAGCACCTCCCGAGCGGGAAGGTATCGGGTCGGTAGGGGGAGGCAATCGCGGGAATGCTGAGAATATCCGGTCCACCGGGCCGGGAGAGGGAGACCTTGCCGGACCGCCAGGGTATAAAGTGGCGAACCCGGATAGGCCATCGCGGAGTAGAAGTTCGCGAACTCACAGTTCAGGTCGAGGGCCATGTCGAGCGTGGCCCGCATGGTGTCCAGATCATCTTCCGGGAGCCCGAAGATGTAATTCCCGATCACGTTGATCCCGGCACCCCGGACCTGCTCGATCACCCGGTAAACCTCCTCCTGTCCGAAGCCCTTGTCCACATCGGCACGGACTCGATCGGCACCGGCCTCGATCCCGATCGCCAGCCAGTTAAAACCGGCTGCTTTGAGCTTGTCGAGCATCCCGTCTTTGATCGTATCGACCCGCGTGTAGGCCCAGATGTTCAGGTCATATCCGCGGTCGATGATCCGATCACAAATGCCAAGAACGTGTCGGCGGTTGAGGACGAACATTTCGTCCGCAATTTTGATATTGCGGACTCCGTATCGGTTCACCAGGAGGTCGATCTGGGTGATGACCGCGTCTGGGCTCCAGGCCCGGTAGGTATTGACCGTGGACTTGATTCCCGCGGCTTCCTCGCCGCTTTTGAACGGAGCCTGGATGCAGCAGAACGAGCAGTGGTACGGGCAGCCAAGAGTGGTGTAGAGGGCAGCGTACGGTTGTCGCGGACTCCCATCCAGGCAGTGCCAGTTGTGGGCTCGATAATTCGCCATCGGCAGGAGATCCCAGGCGACTCCCGGCATATCGCAGTCGAGTGCAGCGAGCAGCGGCTTGCCGGGGTTTTGCCGAACCCGGTCCCCATCTCGATATGCCAGCCCTGGCACATCCGCCAGTGCCGGGACTGGTGATTTGAGAGCCTCCACCAACCCGACCAGGGTGTGCAACCCCTCACCGACCGCGACGAAATCGGCTCGTTCTTCGACGAGAGTCAGCACCGGGAGTGCTGCGACGTGTCCGCCGAGCAAAAGCAGCGGCTGGTCCGGTGTGTGGTCTTTGATCGAATCGCACACCTGCCCACAGGCGCTCATGATCTGGGTGGATGCGCTTGGCTGGTGGCCATAGGCGACGACTGCTGCCAGGACAGGCGAGGCCTGCTTGACCCGGTCCGCGACCTCGGTGGAGCTCAGACCCTGGGCTTCGGCATCAATGATCTCAACCGACAACCCTTTTCGTCGGCAGAAGGTCGCCATCAAGCCGGCCCAGACGGGGTTTTCGACCGCTGTGAGGGTTGCCCCCAGCGACTGATATACTTGCGGCCGACTGCACGGGTTGATCAGAATCAGATCAAGTTTTGATCGGCTCATCATGATCCTCCTGATTCCGCGCTGATGAAGGGAGACATTCCCTTGGTCTCAGACACGAACCTGCCCAGGGTGTCAGATCGACTGAATGAAGATTAAACTGACATGAGAGTGCAACGCTCTTGCCGAACCGCACCACCCTCACGCTCGGCAGGAGCCTCGCACTCCCGTTAGACCGAGCTGACTCCTGGAATTCGCCAGTCCGACCGGCTCAGAGGGTCAGAACCCGCCCCGTCCCCCGGCAAGGCCGTTGAGCAACTCGCAGAGCCGGAGGATGCGGTCACGGTCGAGGGTCGGGTAGTTACCGATGTAGAACCCGTAGTAATGGATGTGGTCGGCGTGCGGGAACGCTCTCCAGGCGTCGGGTCCGAGGAGCCGCCGAAGGTACGGCTGGCGGAGTTGGTTCCCGCCTCCCGCTGTGCCCCGCCGGAACTCCACTCCGTTGGCCCGCAAGGCTTCCATGACTCGATCGCACAGCCCAGGATCGGGCTCCTTGAGGACGAGCGTGAAGGCATAGTTACTACTGCCTTCGGTGGCGAAGTCCGTGCGGTAGAGGTCCGAGTCGAGGTGTTGGAGAAACAGGTGGAGGTTCTCAGTTCGGAGGCGATTGCCGTCGTCCAACCGCTTGAGTTGAGACCGGCCAATCAGAGCGTTTATCTCGGTACTCCGGACGTTGTACGCGGGGAATGCGAAGATGAAATCCGGGTTCAGGTCCGGATTCTCCTCAATGTATTCCCACTTCCGGCCGTTGCTTTCGAGCTCTCTCACCATCCCGTGCGACCGAAGCATCCGGACGGTTTCGTAGAAGTCCGGATCGTCTGTACACACCATACCACCCTCAATTGTGCTGAGGTGGTGAGCGTAGTAGAACGAGAAGTTGGAAGCCCGCCCGAACGTCCCGAGCTTGCGGCCTTCAAATGTCGCCCCGTGGGATTCGCACACATCCTCGATGAGTGGTACGCCACGGGTGGAAAGGCCGTCCAAAAGCGGGCGGGAGAGCCCGTTGTATCCGAGCACGTGAGTCAGAAACACGGCGCAGGTACGCGGAGTGAGTTTCGCGAGAACCTGAGCATTGTCCATGCCCAGGGTGCGCGGGTCGATATCCACGAAGACCGGCTCAAACCCACAATGGAGGACTGCTGCAATGTCCGACACCCAGGTGATCGTGGGGACAATCACCTCACCACCCGACCCATGCAACTCCTTCAGGGCAGCGAGGGTCACGAGGTTGGCCGAGGAACCAGAGTTGACGAAGACGCTGTGCCGGACCCCGAGCCAGCGAGACCACTCCTCCTCGAATGCACGGACGTTTTTCGATTGGGTCAGGATCGGGTCATCTTGCTGAAGGAACGAACAGACCGCATCCAGGTCTTCCCGGGCGATATTGTTCTTCATAAGCGGCCAATCGAGGCCGGTTGGGCGTGGCGTCTTGGTGGTCGGCATTAGAATGGCCCCTTGAACTCGATACTCTGGAGATCCGGACGCTCCACTGGAACCCACCCGGTCGGCCCATCTTCGACGAGATCGCGTGCAGCCGATGCGATCGTTCGGGCGGTCGGGTAAAACAGGTCTTCCAGCGCGGGTGTGGTCGGGCATGTGGTGGGAGCGAACCCCATCCGCTTGAGTCGCAGGTCGCGGACTCCCTGGAGGCGCTCGGCCACCCGGGCAACGATCTCGGCCGCGGCCCCGCAGTTCGTCCAGGCGGTGTCGACGACGAGCAACCGACCGGTTCGCTCGACCGAATTGGCGATGGTGTCGACGTCGAGAGGGCTCAGCCAGATCGGGTCGATCACCTCGGCCTGGATTCCCACGTCCTCCAGATACTTCGCGGCCCGCAGGCACTCCACCTGCATGTACGAGATGCCGACAATGGTCACGTCCTCACCGACCGCGGTGATTCGGGCTGTCCCCGGCTCGACCGTGTAAGCCGATTCCGGAACCGGCCCTTTCTGGAAATGCAGCAGACGGTGTTCGACATACAGCACCGGATTGTTATCCCGAACCGCAGCGGCCAAACACCCTTTCGCGTCGTAAGGGGTCGAAGGGGCAACGACTTTGATCCCCGGAACGTGCATGAACATCCCATGCAGCCCCTGGGAGTGTTGGGCACCTTGCCCCCAGCTCTTTCCGATCATGGACCGGACAACAAGCGGGACATGGACTCGCCCGCCGTACATGTACCGACTCTTGGCGGCGACGTTCACGAGCTGGTTCATCGCCAGCAGGAGGAAATCCATCCGAATGTGGACGTGAACCGGGCGGAGGCCCGCGAGGGCCATCCCGATCGCTGCGCCGGTCATGGCGTCTTCAGAAAGGGGCGTCCCAAACACCCGCTCGGGGCCGTACTTCTCCAGCAGGCCGCGAGTGGTTCCCTGGATCGCCTTCGGGTCATCGACATCGAGCCCGAAGACCAGAACCGCCGGGTCGCGCGACATCTCTTGATCGGCAGCCTCACGAACCGCGTCCACATACGACAGGGTCCGCTCGGCCACTGGTCGCGCGTCACGGACCGGAGTTGAGCGTGCTTTAACGAGCGGCGAGGGCATCGGGCTCCTCCTGGAAGATGTCAGTCATGAGTTCGCCAGGGGCCGGGAACGGACTCGCTTCCGCAAAGGCAAACGCAGCCGCGATTTCTTCTTCCACCTCGGCCTCAATGGCTGCCCGCTCGCCCACAGACAACTCACTGGCAAGCCGGGTGACTGGGTCCGCGGCGATCCACGGCTCGCACTCGGCCTCGGCCCGGAAGCCAAGCTGGAAGTCGCGACCAGGGCCGACATGTTCACGCCACCGGTAGGTCGACACTTCGAGGAACCACGGCCCGCCCCCCGCACGAACCGATTTGAGGACCTCCTGGGTGCGGGTCAGCAGTCCGAACACGTCGTTTCCATCCAGACGCTCGGCTGGTATTCCGAAGGCTTCCGCCTTCGCACAGATGTCGGCCCGTCCCTGGCGGCGAGTCTGGTGGGTGTGGATCGCGTATCCGTTGTTCTCACAGACGAACAGAACAGGCAAGTGCTTGAGAACCGCGAAATTGAGCGTCTCGGTAAATACCCCTTCCTCTGTTGCCCCGTCTCCGAAGAAACTCACCACAACTGAGTCCGATCGGCGCAGTTTCAAGGCGTAGGCGTATCCCGCCGCATTGGCGATCGTCGTCCCGACGACCGCCGACATACCCATGACCCCGGCTTCGGGATCGATCAGGTGCATCGATCCTCCTTTGCCCATTGTGCAGCCGGTGGCCTTTCCAAATAGTTCCGCCACCATCGCGTTGAGGTCGCCGCCTTTCGCCAGATAAAGTGCATGGCCGCGGTAAGTGCCAAACACGATGTCATCCGGACGCAGCGCGGTACACACACCGACCGACACCGCCTCCTGTCCAATTGAGAGGTGAACGGGGCTCTTGATCCGGTCGCTCGCGTAGACCCGCGCGACCTCCTCCTCCAGTCGACGAATCCGATAGAGGGCCCTAAACAGTCGCGCACGCATGGATGTGGCCCTCCTTGGCTGTGTGTCGCCGGAACCAGGTGTACGTCTCGGCGACGGCAGAGCGGAAATCCGTTGCGGGTCGCCATCCCAGGGCCAGAAGGGCCGACGAATCCAGCACCTTGAGTGGGGCTCCGTCGGGCTTGGTCGAATCGAACACGAGCCGAGCCCGGTATCCCACGACATCGGCGATGGTCCGGGCCACCTGGGCAATGGTGAGATCCGAACCACCTCCCAGATTGATCGGTGCGGTTCCGTCGTAATGTCGCATGACGAAGAGGCAAGCGTCTGCGAGATCGCGTGAGTAGATGAACTCCCGACGTGGCCGACCCGTCCCCCACACGACCAACTCCGGGTCGCCTCTCTCAGTGGCTTCGTGAATCCGACGGAGCAGGGCAGGGACGACATGCCCACTGTCGGCCCCAAAGTCGTCGTGTGGCCCGAACGGGTTGGCCGGGAAACCGGTCACGAACCGGCACCCGTACTGCGCACGGTACGCTTCACAGAGTTTCCATCCCGCGAGTTTGGCGGTGGCGTAGCTCTCGCTTGTCGGTTCGAGTGGCCCCGTACAGAGCGACTCAATCCGGAGTGGCTGGGGGGCATTTCGCGGGTACGCGCACGAACTCGCCAGGTATAAGAGTTTGCAGACTCCGAACCGGTGCGCAGAGTCGATCACATTTGTGATCGTCTGGAGGTTGGCAAGCATCAGGTTGGCGGGGTGCGTACGATTCCGACCGATCCCGCCGGATGGCCCGCCGACGAGAAAGACGTACTCAGGTCTGGCGTCGCGGAAAAACGCTGCGACCTGATGGGCATCCGTCAGTTCGGGCTCGTCTGAACTCGTGCCGACCAGATTCGTGAACCCTCGCTGGGGCAGCAGATCGAGCAAGGCCGCGCCGACGAGCGTGTCGCCTCCGGCAATGAAAACGCGGGACGCGGGGGTCATGGTGCCTCCGCGGTCGCGAGGGCGGGACGATCCCATTCCTTGAATGTGTAGCCTTTCTTGTCGCGCGCCCGCTCGGCTTCCTGGTAATCGACCCCTGGCTCGTAGAAGATAATCTGGCTGCCGGATGGCTCGAACTCGAACGGGACGTGAATCCGGCCATCGAGCGCGTCGAGGACGTCCTGGTGCCGTTCGGGAGGCGCGAACAGGAGCAGGAACCCGCCGCCCCCGGCTCCGGTCAGCTTTCCGCCAATCGCCCCAGCTGCGCGGGCTCGATCATACAGGGCATCGACTTCCCCATTGGAGACCACGTTGCTCAGGCTCCGTTTCGCTTGCCACGCTTCATGGAGTAAGTCGCCAAACGCGAGAATGTTCATACCGCTGGTGAGGACATCAAGACTTTCATCGACTAACTCTTTCATAATCCGAAGTTGCCGTCGACGAGTTGCGATCCCGTCCACGTAACTTTTGGCCACATCGGCCGCCGTCCGCGCGATGCCGGTGTACACGAGAAGCAAATGAGCCTTTAACTCGGCCATTCGACCCGGTGGGAGGGCCAGCGGACTGACCTCGATCTCCCCATCTGGCTGAAAGCGAACATGCTTCAGCCCACCGTGCGCGGCCATAATCTGGTCTTGCGACCCGACCGTCTCCTTCAGCACTTCCTGCTCGATGTGGATGGCCTCGCGCGCGAGTTGATGCTTCGGTGCCATCTCCCCGCGGAGGGTGTGCAGGGCGTGGAGCAAGCTGACGGTGAACGCCGAGCTCGACCCCATTCCGCTTCGTGCCGGAAGATCGCCATCGTGGTGGAGTTCCACTCCCCGGTCGAGTTTGAGGAACCGCAGGGTCTCACGGACTGTTGGGTGGGTGATCTGGTCAATGGTCTCGCAAGTCTCGATCTTCCGGTAGACAACCCGAATGCGATGCTCGAAGAATGGCGGGAGGTGGCGGCAGGTGAGGTAACAGTATTTGTCGATGGTGGCAGCGATTACGGCCCCGCCGTGCTGCCGATACCATCCGGGGTAGTCGGTCCCGCCGCCGAAGAAAGAGACTCGATACGGCGTCCGACAGATGATCATTCCTTGACCTCTGACTCGACTGCGGGCTCACACCGAACTCTCGGCAGGGCGATCCCTCACCCTGGTTGCACGAGATCGGCCCAACGATTCCACCGTGAGACCAAACGATCCCAGAAAACCCGCAGGGCTGTCAAGTCGGGTTCGAGATAGTCGCCGGGGGAGCCGGGAGCCAAACCATCGATCAGCAGACATGGCCTGCGGATGACACCCGCGAGGGAGAGCCGCAACGGAATCAGAGTGGGTGTCTGGACACAAGCCTGAAGCGC
>PLDW01000185.1 GCA_003136315.1 Gemmataceae bacterium
TCCAAGCAAGACCAGCCGCTGAGGGTTCCTTGTACACGAGCCTCTGTTAGGGATTGGCTACTCCTCTGGGGACGCCACCCCATCATCAATGAACCCAGTCACTCGCACCGTTTTGTGGAGCAAAAGGATCGACTCAGCGGCAGATTGATCCTGGCTATCGCGGAGCAGGGAGTCGCTTTGGGCCGGCTTGCCGGGGTTTCGAGGACTCAACCCCGGCCACACCGCCGTTTTCCGAATCAAAGGGATAATCTCAGGGGGAGATAGATCCTGGCTATCGCGGAGCAGGGGGTCGCATTGGGCCGGCTGCCGGGGTTTCGAGGACTCAACCCCGGCCACACCGCCGTCTGCTCGTCGGCTGAACACTCGCCACTCGCCACTACTCCTATAGTCCGCCGACCCTTCGTGGCGAAAACGCAGACGAACTACTGCCCATGACGGGTGGTCATCCTCCACCTACCCCACGCCTGATCGCATCAGTGCTTTTTCACTCGATCGTCCACAGGATGAGCGAGTCCTTGTCCTTCACGAATAACCGGTTCCCGGCCAGGATGGGACTGGCCCAGGTTGGGGTCTCTGCCACCTTGTACTTGGCCACCTCCTCGTAATCCTTCGCCCCCGGTTTGAACGCCACCAGGGTGGAATTGCTCGTCAAGGCCAGGAGAACCCCTCCGGCATCCAGAACCGTACCGCACTCGCCGCGAGTGGTGCTGTCTTCCCAGATCACCATTCCGGTCTTCGCATCCTGGCAATACAACTTGCCCGACGCGCCCATCCCGGTCAGTCCGTAGAGCCGGCCGTCGACCAGAACCGGGGTGTTGTACTGGTGCGATGCCTGGCCCTTCCAGGCTGGCTTTGCCGCGAACCCGTCGCCCGACTTCTCGATGGTGATCGCTGTGCCCCCCAGGATGACAGTCGATCCGTCCACCACCGGGGTGCTGGTCTGGTAGCGTGCCTTCGGTGATGTGGCCTGCCACAGCAGTTTTCCATCCGCCAGCCCGACTCCGACCAGATTCTCGCTGGTCAGTGCGACCACTTGTGGCGTACCAGCGATCGTGGCCACCACTGGCGATCCGTAGGAGGGTCCGGCTCCGGTCCACTTCCATTTCTCATTCCCCGTGGCCAGATCGAACGCCGTCAGTTGGCCCTTTCCATCCGCCCCGATGTAGACAACACACACACCCTCTGCGATCACCGGTGACGAGGAGGTGAAGAACCTCGGCTTGGTCTTGGTGTCCTTCCGCCAGATCACTTTCCCGGTCACGGCGTCCAGGCACGAGACGACGCCCCCGACACCGAGGGTGCAGACCTTCCCGTCCGCAACGGCGGGCGAACTCCGCGGTCCGATGAATCTTCCCCCACCGTCCGCAGGCCGGGTCACCGCAACCGCCTCGTATTTGTCTGCCCAGATCTCCTTGCCGGTGGCCGCGTCGAGACAGCGGGTCACCTCGTCTCCACCCTGGCGAGTGAAGACGTAGACCTTGTCTCCGACCAGGGCGGGCGAGGCGAGACCGTCCCCGACGGTCACTTTCCACTTCTGGGTCAATTCCTTGGGCCAGGTCGCGGGAGCCTTGAACCCGGTCACATGGTTGTCCCGGTTCGGCCCTCGCCACTGGGGCCAATCATCGGCCGTCGCCGTCAGTACACTGAGGCCGAGAGCCACAGCCAGAAATGCCGGTCGGATGGACATGTTGGATCTCCTGAGGGGGAGCGCTGGCCGCCGGGGTCAGTTCGATACCGGACGGGGAGGCAGCGACTGTTGCCTGGTGTCGGATCAGGCGATAAGGCGAGCGGCGGGAGAAAATCGACCAGCGGGATTCGGGTGCCACGGGCGGCTAGTCCGCCCGTGCAACGCCTTCACGGGCGGNNAGCCGCCCGTGGCACCCAGAAGCGTGGTCGGTCATTCCCGGCCGTCTCCCTAACAGCGAGCATACCGCCCGGGGCCGTGAGTCAGTAATTAAAGCCCGGTGAGGGGCTGGCCCCGGAAGCCGACTCGCTCGTCGCTCACCCCTTGGGGTTGGTCAGCCGTCCCAGGAACAGGATCGTCCCGTGACGGGTATCTCGGATGAGGTATACGAACGGGCGGTCGGCCCGGAACACCTTGGGCGGAGGGGGCACAGGCGAAGGTGCGTTGAGTACCACCGCCGTGGCTGCGGCGGCCTCGGTCCCCTCCTCGTTCACATCCACAAAGGATTGGTGGACCACCTTCGAGACGGAGAGCCGCTCCCTGGCCGCGGTCTCTACCATTCCCGAGAAGTCGGCCTTGGCGGGGTCGTAGGCATCGATCATCCCGAGCGCCCGGAGTTCGTGATCGGGCTCGAACCGGTGCGACGACCGGAACCGCGGGAGAGACAGTTGCACCTCCTCCTGGGTCATCTTCGCGACCCACCTGGCGAGGTTCTCGGCCGTCAGTTGCTTCTCCACGGCTAGCAACCCACCCGGCTCCCGGGGGAGCACGACGATCATGGCCAGGTCGTCGCCCTTGTAGGGCATCGCTACCGCCTGGAATCCATCCCCTTCGGCGTAGGCGTATTTCCCCTTCCGGTGCATGAGCGGAACCGGAACTGTGCTGCCGGCAGCCAGACGGAAAGGGGCCTCCTGGGTCATGGCCGGTTTGAACTCCTCGGTCCACGCCCCTTTGAAGTAGATCGCGTTCGTCAGCACCAACCGGGTCAACTCGTTGATCTGCCCGGCCTGGAGCAGATCCTTGATCCGGTCCTGGGTCTTCTCCTCAACCCACCGGTTGATCCGTACACGCTCGACATCGTGCTGAGTGGCGAAGTCGGCTTCCTGAGCCCCCGCCCCGAACCGCTCCTTCAGGGCGGCAAGGAATTCTGGCCGCCACGGATACCCCTTCTGGCCCCACAGTGCGTTCGCGGTTGTGAGCGTGTAGGGCACGCTCCAGGTGGTATAGAACCGGCCGAGGTCGCCCGTAGCGAGGGCCTTTGCCTCGTCGGCCGGGAGGTGTAGAACTCTCACCATCTGGTCCCGGGTGGTTCCCCGCGCGCCCGCCGCGGTCATCGCCAGGGCGGTGTGAATGCTGTAGGGGGAGAAGAACAGGTTGCCGTCCTTGTCCCGGAGTTTTGCGTAGAGGTCGCAAGCGAACTGATTGCCGCCATCCGCAGCGATTTGCATGTCGGCCGACCACGCGACCGGCGGACCGCCCTCGGGGTTCCTATCTGCCGTCTTCTGGGCGGTCTCCACCGCCCGGGAATCGAGCCCGTTACACCCGGCTAACCCGACAAGGGCGGCCACAGCGGCACCGAACAGCGGCTGTCGCATGGCTCACCCCTTGGGGTTCGAGAACCGGCCGAGGAACAGAATGCTGCCCGTCGCGTTGTCGCGGATCAAGAACAGGAACGGCCGATCAGCCCGGAACACCTTCGGCTTGGCCTGGATGGCTCGCGTTTTCATCACCACGCCGGTGGCAGCGGCGGCCTCCGTCCCTTCTTCATTCACATCCACGAACGCCTTGTGGAGCACGGCCGAGATGTAGAGCTTCTCCGAACCCGTGTGCATCGCCGAGAAATCCGCCGCCTTGTCGCTGAACGCATCTTTCATCCCCAGTGCCTGAAGTGGGCCGTTGAGGGTCACCGCTTTCTCGGTCTTGAACCGGGGGAGGAACACCTCCAGCCGGATCGGGTGCATCTCCTTCGTCCAGTCCGCGAGGGTCGAGGCCGACAGACGATCCTCCAGTTCAGCCAGTTTCCCGGCCGACGGCAGAAGGACGAGCATCGACAGTTCCTTGCCGGTATAGGGGAGTTCCAGAATCTGGGCCGGGTTGTCGGAAGTGGGGGTGAATTCGCCGTATTCAAACCTCCCGGTCTGGAACATGAGCGGAACCTCGGCTTTCGTCCCGTCGGCCAGGTAGAACGGCTGGTCCTTGGTCTGTTCGGTCTTGAACGGAGCCGCCCAGCTCCCTTTGAAATAGACCGCGTTCGTCAGCACCATCCGGGTGAGGACATTGATCACGCCCGCCGGGATCAAGTCCCGGATTTTCTCGTGTGTCTCCTTCTCGACCCAGGCGTTGATCGCTTGCCGGGCCGCCTCTGGCATCCCGAAGTCGGTTTGCATCAGCCCCGATCCGTAATCCTTGCGGGTGAGGTCCGTGAACTCGGGCCGCCACGGATAGCCCTTCTGAGCCCAGATGGCGTTTGCTGTGGTGAGCTGGTAGGTCCGCTTCTCGGTCGTACTGGTCCCATTGAACCGGGCGATCAACTCGCCGAAGGCCGGGTGGGGGTCGGCCGGCAAGTGAAGCACCTTTCGCATCTCGTCGAGAGTCGTGCCTTTTGCACCCGCACTCGTCATCGCCAGGGCTGTTGAGATGCTGAAGGGAGAGAGGAAGAGATTCCCCTTCTCCGTGCGGAGCTGGGCAAACAGGTCGAGGGCGAACGCGGTGTTGCCTGCAACCAGGCTGGAGGAGTCGATCATGGGGTTCAACGTGGAGATGAGGTTACACCCCAGGGCGGATGGGGCGAGAAGGCTCCCGGACAATGTGAGGAAACGGCGGCGAGTGAGCATCGACATGGAAAGACCTCTGCGTCCGAGGTGGGCCACCCCGGCTCATTGTATCAATGCCAAGACGACGGGGCATGCCCGACAGATAGGAGCGTTACACGACCGTTACGGTACAGGAGCTGACCGAACCGAAAATCACTTGCCCATCTGCCCCAGAGTTACCTGCAAGCACATTCTTTGCCAATTTTCACTTTTGCCCAAAATCATGTCAGCAGCCCAGCAACCCCGACGTGCGATCCGTTGCTGTGGCTGTGGCCGAGGATCTCGGGGTTGTCGCACCCGGCATCCGGAAGGGCATCGGCCAGGATCGGCAGGCGGTCGAAGGCACGGTCAGTGTCGATTCATTGTGCGCGGGCAATTAAGGTGGACGTGAGCCTTGCACTCCCGTTATAGCGGTGATTGTTCCTGGAATAAGACAACCCGAGCGGATTCGTGTGTGAGAATCTCTGTTACCCCTCCTGATCCCGACCCGGATTGGACCTATGATGACTCGGTCCGGATCGTGCCCACCCCCGCTCCCGCCTCGCTGCCATTCTGGAGAGGACTACACACGTGCGGATCGCACTGAGCATGGCAATCGGTGTCGGAATGTTGCTCACCCTCGTCGGCCAGGCGGACGAGCCGACCGCAGAAGAAAAGAAGGCGGTCTCGGCTGCGCAACTCCTGAAGGGAAAGCCAGGAATCGACACCACCCTGCACCCGAACGCCCGGGTCGCGGTCCGGTTCGATACCGCGACTGATGCAACCCTCGTCGCCCTCGCGAAGTATCCGCAGATCGGGGCCATCCAGGCGCTCGACGGGACAGCCTGCACGACCAGAGGGTTTACCGCGCTGCAATCGCTCCCGAATCTCAGGCGGCTGACTTTGAACAAGTCGCGAGTGACGGACAAGGATCTCGCCCTGATTGCTGGCTGTAAAAACCTCCAACTCCTGGTTCTTCCGGAGTCGGGAATCACGGACAACGGGCTGGCGGCCGTCACCAAGTTGACCCGGCTGGAGCACCTGGATTTGTCGGACAATCCGCGTCTGACTGACAAGGCGATCGAACACATCAAGACACTGGAGCGGTTGGAAGTGCTTCTTCTGAACAAGACTGGGATTACCGATACGGGATTGTATGAACTGGCCCCACTCGAAGGGCTCCGGACGCTCAATGTGGCCGCGACGAAAGTGACCGCCGAAGCCGCCGAGAAATTCCCCACACAGATGCCGAACCTGCGGGTCGTGAGGCGGTAACCCCATCCCATGCAAGAGCTGGGACGGAACCCACCATCATTTTCGACAGTTCTCACAGGACGCGACAACATCCCCCGCCGTTCGTTCGCCATCGACCTCGTTCCCACGCTCCGAGCGTGTGAACGAGAGAACTCATGAGTTCATTGAATCGAGGATCAATCCGAGAATAACCACAGACAGAGAACACCGAGAAAAAATACCGACAGGAGGGGTGGAATTGCTCTTTCCCTCTGTGCCCTCGGCGACTCTGTAGTTAACCTGATGACATGCCCCGTGTTGCTGGTTGTGATCCCGGAACGTCGTCCCTCGACGTGCTCGTGCTCGACGACGGGACGGTCGCCGACC
This sequence comes from Gemmataceae bacterium, assembly GCA_003136315.1. GTDB lineage: Bacteria > Planctomycetota > Planctomycetia > Gemmatales > Gemmataceae > Urbifossiella. The sequence continues at coordinate 6,097 of PLDW01000185.1, forward strand.
AGGCCCGTTTCCCGCCAGACCAACTCCGCGCGGACCCTGCCGCAGCCGTCCATTGGCTCCAGACCCGGGGGCCGTTCGACCTCATCGCCGGACCCTCGGGGTACGGGCTCCCTCTTGTCTCGGCGGCCGACTGTACCGATGCCCAGCTCGATCTGATGTCTCTCGTTCGCCCGGACGAGCGTGGCCGGGCCGGGGGAGTCGCCGGATTCTCGGCCATCGCTCGGGCGTTCCGCGATTCCGGCCTCCCGGTGGTTTTCCTCCCCGGTGTGATCCACCTCCCGACCGTCCCAGCCCACCGGAAACTCAATCGCATCGACATGGGAACGGCCGATAAGCTGTGTGTCGCTGCACTGGCAATCGACCGCGTCTCGGGCACCTGGACCCGGCAGGATCCGATCTGCGTCCTCGAACTTGGGACGGCGTTCACCGCAGCGATGGTCGTGAACGAGCACGGTGCGGTCGTCGATGGGGTTGGCGGAACCTCCGGCCCACTCGGATGGCGGGGTGGCGGAGCGTGGGACGGGGAGGCCGCGTACCTTTTCGCGCCACTCACCAAGGGCGATCTGTTCGCAGGTGGAGCGTCTGGAGTGGTGGACGAAGAGGTTCGCCGCGCGGCCTACCTGGAATCCCTGGTTCGAACGGTCGGTGGATTGTGTGGGCTGCACGAACCGGTTGACCGGTTCGAGAAAATCGTCCTGTCGGGGCGACTCTTCGCGACCGAGCCGGGATTGATCGAATCTCTTCATCTGACTTCGGCTTTGGCCCCGTTCGCCCGTTCGTGGTACGAAGTCGTCAGCCTCCCATCGCTTGACGGGGCGTGGGTAAAGGAGGCCGCCCAGGGGGCTGCCGTGATCGCTGACGGGCTTGCCGGCGGACGCTTCCGGGCCATCGTGGAGGGGCTGCAATTGCGGAATGCGGCCGGGACAGCCCTCGACTGGCTGACGCATCCGCGGGCGGCCGAGGTTCGGGGATGGTTCAGTCAGTAACATCCTCTGATCAAAAACCGCTGAGGCTCTCGCACCTATAGGAAGACAATTGGACGTATAAATGGGAGGGCGAG